>JADLBV010000142.1 GCA_020847545.1 Phycisphaerales bacterium | reverse complement strand
GTACTCCGCCGCCGCCGCCCCGGCGGCGCCGACCGCCGCCAGCAACTGGTCGATGGTCACGCTCATTGGTCCTCCTCCGCCGCCGTCGTCCGCTTCGCCGCCGCCGGCGAAAATTTCCGGAACCACAGGTTGTCAAAAACGCTTTGCACCAGGCTCAAGCCTCCGCTCATCACGCCGAAGATGCCGGTCGAGACAAAGCTCGCCGCCGCCCCCCACGGCCCCGTTGCGTTCAGCGCCACGATCCGCAGCGCCAGCGCCGCCACCGCGGCGATCCCCAGCGCCCAGGCGAACCGCACCACCCACCGCTGCACCGTCGCCCCGATCGAGTGGTACAGCCGGTCGTATTTCGTAAACAATTCCGCCTGCTGTGCCGCCGCCTTTTCATTGGCCGCCTTCGCCTCGGCCGCATCGACCCGGATCCGCCCCGCATCCGTCCCCACCACCTCCAGCAGCCCCGTCCCCGCCGCGTCCACATGGGGGATCAGCCGCGTCGCGTTCTCTCCGATCCCCTGCGCCCGCACGTCGATGCGGGCCAGGGCGTTGCCGGTGACCATCGTGCGCGGCGGCGCCGCCGCCGTGCAGCCGATGGCGTAAATCAAGAGCAGCAGCATCAGGATCAACGCCAGGTAAAAAATGGTTTTCGGCTGTCTCATGACCTTACCCCGCGAATGCAAAGTGGACCAGCAATACGCCCTGCGTAAAATTCGCCGGCGACGCCGTCTTGGTGATCGTCAGCTCCAGCACATCCCCCGCGGCGGTGTTCAGGTCCGCAGGCGTGCCCGACAGTGTCAGGTTTCGCCGGACGTATGCGTTGACCGGCGCCCCGCCGGTGGCCTTGGTCGAGTTGGCCGCCGCCGTCCGATCCACCACGGCCGTGGTGCCCGTCCCGGTCGGGCCTTTATTGACCAGGCCAAAATCAAAGTAGTTGGTGTCGCTGGCGGCCAGTGTCTCCTTGGCCGCGAATTGCACCTTGGAGATCGTCGCCGCCGCATCCGGGCAGACGACACAAAACGACCCGGTCGCCGAGATCGTCCCCAGGGAAATAGCCACCTCCTTGGTTGCCGCGGCCGCCGACAGCAGCGACCCGGTGACACTCCCGGCCGGGATCACCCCAGCCAGCACCTTGGCGTTGGTCACTGTGGTGATCGACGCGGCCCCGCAGACCACCGTGTACAGCCGCAGCCGCCCGGCGGTGAAGGCGGTGGTGTTTTTGGAGACAGTCCCTGCCGAGTCCACCTCGATGTAATTGGTGGCGCCGCCGCTCAGGGCGATGGTCCCGGCCGACACCGACACCACGCTCCCCGCCGCCACGAACCGCCCGGCCTTGTAGCCGAAGGTCAGCCCGATGGTGGTGTCCGGGTCCTGGCCAAACAGCCCGCCCCCCAGGGCCAGCGAGTCCACATCGCCCGCCAGGGCGGTGATGCCGATGTTCCCCCCATCGACCAAGGCGAACAGGTCGTTGATTATGGTCGACATCGGGATGCCCGCCACCGACATCATCCGGTTGTCGCGGTCCACCACATTCGCCTGCGCTGTTGATAGATAATCCGACATCACGTCTCCTCCCACCACCCCTCCCTCTCCCGCGGGGGGGAGAGGGTCGGGGTGAGGGTACAAGTATTCCGTAGGTCCGGCTCCGCCGGACGATCTCCGGCTCCGCCGGACGCTCCTAGGCCGCCACCTCCAGCGTCGCCGTCGCCGCCGAGGCGTCGCCGGTGCCGCTGGCCGCCGGCGTGATGCTAAATCCGATGTACCGCCGGGCGGTGGAGGGGATTTTCCCCCGCCAGCTCGCTCCGGCCGCCCCGGCGCCGGCCGCCCCGGTCTGCACGACCACGGTGGGAAACAGCGTCGCGGGGGATGACAGGTCCGCGTTGTCCGAGTGGATCACCGCGTAGGTGAAGGTCTTGGCGTCGGGCAACTGCGCCGTCGTCACCGCCGGAGCCGTCAGCAGCATCTCCACGTCCGCCGCCTGGACGCCCAGGGCCGTGGTCTTGCCGGTGTCAATCGCGGCGGCCGAGACCACCGCCGTCGTCGAGGCGGGCAGCGCCCGCGTCAGTTTCAGATTCGCGTCTTTCAGTTCGTAAGCCATGATCAGTTCCTTTCGTTAACAGGTTCATTAACCGTTTGGGATTTTGAGGCCCGCCGCCAGGAGTCCGGCCGCACGCCCGATTCATCCAGGGGTGATCGGGTGATGATCAGTTCCTCGCCCTTGTACTGGGCTTCCAGGTCGATCAGTTCCGGCGCATGCACCGCGGTGACAATCGCCGCCAGCGGCCGGCCGTCGGCCGCCACCAGCTCGACTTCATCGCCGACTTTCACTTTTTCGTTCTGTCTGGCCATGGGACTCCTTTACAGCGTCAAGGATTCGGTGTTGGTCAGGGCTTCGGTCACATGGATCGGGATCGTCGTCCCATCCACGCCCATGATCGAGTTGGGCCAGGGGGCCGGCTGCCCGGTCGGGTTGGTGGCCGTGCGCGATTTTTGCAGTTGGTAGTTGCTTCGCTGGGTCATGAAAATATGGTTGGGTCCCTTGCCGGCCGGAAACTTGGCCAAGGCTTGGTTGATCAGGTCATCGGTCAGCGTCTTGCCGCTGTCGGCGGTCAGCTTCTTGATCCTCACCACACTCAGCAGGCTCTGCACCTGAAACGCCGGATAGGCGGTGAAGGTGGTGATGTACTTCATGAACTTTTTGGTCCCGTCGGCCGGGTCCACCACCGGCAGCAGTTGCACCGGGTCAAAGCCCATCTTGCCGCCGTTGCCGAAGCGCCAGCGCACCCCGTCATCGGCCATGTTCCCCGCCGGCGCCGCCCGCACCAGCCAGACCGACGAGCCGGTGGAGGCCGTGGTGCCCGAGGCGTCGACCACCATGCCCGAAGAGTCGTACGACTGGATCAGCCCCGGGAACCCCGCGGCGTTGTTGCCCGACCCGTAGTACATCTGCTTGCACCAGGCCAGCATCTCCAGGTCCAGGATGCGGGCCGACTTGGCCTCCATCCACGCCTGCGACCCCTTCTCGTACCGATCCGCCAGCGCCCGATCCTCCTCGATGCGAGGCTCGGCGGTGTAGCATTCGAACAGCCGCGTCTCGGAGGTCTCGGTGATGTCGGCCGTCCCCGCGTTGAGGGTGCGAAACGAGCCGGTGGTGTTGGATGCCGCGGTGTAGACCACCGACTTAACGCTGATGCCGGTCAGCGGAAAGCTGGCCAGGGCCGTCAGTTCCGGGTGCACCCGCGACGCCTCGCTGATCACCTGCTCCACGCCGTTGTTTTTGGCGATGTCCAATAACGTACTCATAATCATCCTTTCATGGGGCCTTTACGCCCCGGTCAAAATCGTTTTATTTTTCCCCGGCGACACCGCCGGGCATGGTCAAAAATCCGCCGCCGCTTCCCTGCCCGGCCGGCGCTTCGCCGCCGGCCGTTCCCCCCACGTCCGCGACCTTCACGCCCGCGGCCGCCAGGTCCGCCGCGAACTGTTCGCGGATGGCCTTGGCCTTCGCCTCCCATGCCGCCGGGTCACCCCCCAGGTCGCCGTGGTACCGCCCCGGCACGCCCTTGAGATTCTCCGCCGCGAACTTTTCCGTCGCGGCCTTGGCCTCGGCCGCCTTGGCGTCGTCGGCCGCCTTGGCCTCGGCGGCCTTTTGCGTCGACGCCGCCCGTTCCGTGGCGTCCGTCTCGATCAACTTCTTGACCGCCTGGGCGTCCAGGACCTTCTGCCCCGCCACCGTGTCCGCCACGGTCTTAAGGTTCCCCTCGGCCGCCGTCAGCCGATCCCCCAGCGGCTTGGTCGCCGCCGCGATCGCCTCCGGCATCGCCTTGGCCACCGCGGCCGCCACGGCCGCTTCGATGTCGTTTCCGCCACGCTCCGCCGGCGGTGTGGCGGTTACAGTCTGGTCGCTCATCACAAGCTCCTTTCGTCTAGGTGTTGGGGGCTGGGGGCTTGGTGCCGGAGACCGTCTCCGCCACCTGGCTCCCCTCGCCTTGCCCCCCTGTCTCCATGTCTCCTTGTCTCCCACTCTCCGCGTCTGATCCCCCTGTCCCCTCTCCCATCAGGATCGACGGCGTCGCCGCCGCCGCCTTGGCGGCCTTGCGCTCCAGGATCGCCGCCACCTCGGTCGGGTCCGCCAGCAACTGCTCCAGGCACCACTGGTCGTCCACGATGTCCGCCGTCTTCAGCGTCGCCAGCCGGTTGGCCTCATCGAGCTGATCGGCCGGGATGCCGTCCCGCAGTTGCACGCTGATCTGGCTGTCCACATACCGCCCGCCCGGCAGTGTGCCGGCCAGCATCAACGCCGCCGTGATCGCCGTGCGCACGCCCTCGGTCCAGTAGACCGCCCGTCGGGCCGCCTTGGTCAGCGAGTTAAACGCCTCCAGTTTCACCTTGCGGTACGCATCGGGGGCGGCGCCGTCTTTGAGTCCGAGCAGCACCGGCGAAGTCTCGGCCGCCACCAGCAGGAGCTGGAGCACAAACTGCCTGTCCTTCATCGCCGCCTCCACCTGGGCGTCCCAGGTCAGATACTCGGCCGTCTCCGTGTCCCGCTTGAAGAGCACCTCGGCGTCCGCCAGCGACCCCTCCGGCGTGGCCATCTGTTCGGGCACCAGCAGCTTGGGCTGGCTGTGTTTCAGGAAAATCAGTGCGAGTTGGCTCGCCTTGGCATTAAGCGTGTCCTGCAGTTCCACCAGCCCGTCGAAATCCGACACCGCCCGCCGCCGCACCATTAAATTCGCCACCCAGGTGATCGTGTTCCACGCGATGCCGGTCTGCTGTTTGGCCGGCGGAACCACGCCGCCGGCAAACCCCGGCCACCGCTCCAGCCCCACCGGCTGCTTGGCCCCGGAGGTCACGTCAAAGCACGCCCGCTCGATGCTCCCCGCCCGGTACGTCGTCTCCAACAACAGCGTTGTCTGTGCCTGCCCTGAGCGACCATCGGCAGTCGAAAGGGTGCGACGCACATAGGCCGCGTATTGCCCATCCGGCATCAGTTTGCCCAGCGGCATCATCTCCTCGCCGGGGACCTGCTGGAGATACACCTGGCCGTCGTAAACAATCGCCTCCAGGTACGCCTGGCCTTCCACGGCCGCATCCACCGCCGCCTGATAGAGCACCTGGTGCAGGCCCGACCGCTGTGCGATCGCGGCCGCCGTTTGGTCCATCTCGGCGTCGTCGCTGCCGATCAGCGGCGCCTCGCCAAAGAGCAGATCGGCCGCCTTCATCGCCACCAGCTTCAGCACGTTGGTGGTGACGTAGAGCGTCCGCACCCGCCCGTCGTTGGTCCGCACCTGGCGAAACGAAAACTGCGTCCGCCGCTCGCCCAGAAAATACTCCCGGTGCCGCCCGTCAAAGAGCATCCGCCCCTGGCGGATGCGCTCCAGGGCCGCCGCCTCCGTCGCCGTCAGATACGCCGGATACGCCGCCGCCGAGGCTCCGTAGCGGGCGTCCTCTCCCAGCCAGACGCCGCCGGCGGGCATGTTGGTCAGCTCACCAGCCAATGGGCGCCTCCCTCAGTGGTGCCGGCAGCGCCGGTCGGGCGTTGCGGCTTTGCGCCAGCCTCGCCAGGCCGATCGCGTACGCGATGTCGCAGTGGCTCTCGGCCAGCAGCGGGTTGGCCGACTCGCTGACGATCAGGCTGGCCCCCGTGCTGTCCGCCTGGATGGCGTACAGATCCGTGGCCACGAATTTGTATTCGCCGTCCAGCGGCGGCAGTGTCTGCATCCCGTCGCCCAGCGCCGTGCGCAGGGCGCTGGCCACCTCCCGCTTGCCCGGCGCCGTGAACGTAAACGCCGTCCAGCGGTCGCGGTATTTTTGGGCCAGCACCTCGTTGGATTCCATTCCCAACCCCGTGGCGTCGCCGAACCCCACGCACCAGCGCGACAGGTCCATCACCCCCATCACCACCGACCGCATGTACGCGAACGAACAATCCCGCATGGCGATCAACATCACCAGCCGTGAGGGCTTGCCCTCGGTCAGCAGGTTCACCGCCACCACCGACAGGTGGCCGTGCCGCGCCACATCCCACCCCACCGCCAGCCGCCGGCCCGCCAGGGCGTCCCGAAACTCGCCCGCCGGTCCCAGCTCGTTGAGTCCGTCAAACCGCCGGAAAACAAATCCGTCCGGGTTCTCCAGCCCCGCCGCCCGCTCCAGTTCCGCCCAGGGCACCAGCGCCGACAGGTCCCCGGTGAACTGGCACTCATACTCGCGCGTCCAGCCCCCTTCGTCGGCGTAAATCCGCCGGAAGGTGGCGATGGCCGCCTCTTTTTTCTCGTCGCTCGACTGATCAAACGCCCGCCCGCGGGCGTCGAAGAGCTGATACCCATCCTCAAAAACACTTTTGCGGAGGTCGCAAAAATGCACCGAATAAAAGTCGTCCGGGTTGGAAAAGATTTCGTAAAACTTGGTGTTCTTCCCGCGCGGCGTGCTGATGGCGATCAGCTTGTACCCGCCCCGCGTGGTGATCGGAAAGAGCACCTTCCAGTGGTCGTACCCCCCCTTGGGGTACAAGCCGAACTCGGTGAGAATCATGTTCCCCGTTCGACCGGCCAGCGTGTCGGGGTTCTTGCCCGGCAGGCTCACCACCCGCCCGCCGCCCGGCAGCCGCAGGATGCGCGCTGTGCAGGCGAACGCCTGGTCGATCTCCCGGTCGTAGTCCACAAACCCCTCGGCCTCCTCGTCCACGCGGTCGCTGCCATAACGCCTTTTCAAAAGTGTTTTGTACGCCTCGGCCACCGCCCTGCACTTGGCGAACGTCTCATCCGCCTGCGCCTGCGTCAGGGCCACGATGTACCAGCTTTGCCCGGTGGCGATCGCCTGGTCCACCGCCTTGGCCGCCGCCGTAAAATCCTTACCCTTTTGGCGGTGCCAGTTGACCACGATCACGCGGGCCGGGTCCTCAAAGAGCCGCCGCTGGCTGCGGTCAAAGGCGATCACCGAGGCGGCCATCGCCGGCTTCGCGGGAGCGGTCGTTGCGGATGCGTCAAGTGTGGCATTCATGATCCAAACACCGCCTTCCGCACCGCCGCGATGTCCGCCTCGGTGATCGCCCGCCGTGTCCCGGCCGCCGCCAGCTTCGTCGCCTCGGCGTCGAACTTCGCCGCCGCCAAATCCAGGATTTGCCGCTTGCCCCCGACGGCGGCCTTGAGCGCGGTGGCCATGTTTAAGAGGTCCGAGCTTTTCACCTTCCCCTCCGCGTCCAGGTTCGCCGCCTGCTCGAAGATCGCCTGCGTGATCTGCATGACGGCCGCATCGGCCACGTTGGCGAAATCCCCGGCCGCCACCGCCCCCTTGATCGCCGCCGCCAGTTCCGCCGAGCGGCCAAACCGCTCGGCTTGAATCTGCTTGCGAAACCCCGTCATCCACCGCCCCGCGCTGGATCGGGCCATGGTAAATCCCCGCTCCAGCAGCCACTGGTGCACCTCGTCCACCGTCCGCCCCGGCTCGCGCGCAAACGCTTCGAGCTCCTCCAGCTCGGCCGCGTTCAACTGCGTATGGACCTCAAAGTGAGCCATTGTTTTTCTCTTGGCCCCAACGCCTTCAGGCGTTGGGAAGTCTCTCATCCTCAATGTCCGCATCCGGCGGCTCGGTCTCCTCGACCAAACTCGATCCGCGAGCCACGATCCGCGCGTCCAGGCACCCCAGCCCATACGGCTGGAGCTTTCGCGTGCGCGTGTCGCGCAGCTCGATCAGTCCCTTGTTCACCAGGTCCGTCAGCAGCCCCATCGCGTGGGCCTCATCCTCGACCGCCGCTCCGGCGGCGGCCAGCAAGTCCACCATCGCCCGCGTCCCGTACCAGCCGCTGGGCGCAAACGCCCGGGCGCTGTACAGCGTCTCCAAGAGCCGCCGCCGCAGTCGCCGGTCGCGTTGCCGACGCATCTCGTTTATGGTTTCATTCATGACGGCCTCCTTCCACCGCGCGGGCGATCAGCCGCTGCATCCCGTCAAACCGCACGGACAGTTTGTCCACCGCCGCCGCCAGGTTCGCCACATCCGACCGCGTGGCGTAGCAGTCCCGGATGGAGTCCTTCAATTCGCTGAGCTGGTTCACCATCTTCAGTTCCACCTGATGGTCCTTTTCCCCCATCCGCCCGAACAGTTCCTCGCCATCCTTCATCCGCCGCACCATGGCGTCGATCGTCTGCCGCAGCGGCTCCAGTTGCAGGCGGATTTCCGTTTTGGCGGACATCTTGATCTCATCCTGCAGCTTCTCCACCTGCCTGTTTTTCGCCCCGATGTACGCCAGCGCCAGCGTCACCACCAAATTAAAAACCCACTGCCCGATCAACAGCCCGTCACCACTGGTCATTGCCCCGCCTTTCCCGCGACGCCGCCTCCCTCTCCCTGACTTCGACGAGCTCAGTCGAGTCGTACCCAGGGAGAAGTGAGCGGAATTGGCGACCGCCCGCGAGCGGGTTTGGGAGAGGGTTCTCCCTGGAGGGCGTCCTCGCGCGACGCCGAGCATTCCCCTCTCCCTGATTACAGGGAGAGGAATAAACCCGGGCGGACGGTGGGTTGCCGCCCGCCCGGGCGGAGGAGAAAAGGCCATGAATTTCCGATACCATCCCGCTCATGAGCGACCCTCCCGCCCGCAGGCGTCGCGAACCATTTTTAGATAACGAGAGGGGTTAAACGGGCGGGCGTGGGCAATCGTGACCTGATCCGAGGGCCGCGCATTGAGCAGCGTCCGCAGGGCGATCACTTCTTCGCCACGCGAGCGCAGGCGGCGGGGGATGAGATTCGTTTTGAGTTGGCTTCCCTGCGTCACGTTCACCGTCCCTGTGAGCGTGGGCCAATAAAACAGCCCACGCCGCCTGCGTTGAAATCAACGAGCGTCCGCGTGGGCTTTTGATCCGAAGATCGAATTTCAGTTGTCGTCTCGCGCCGGTCTCCGGCCGGGGGATGCGAGGATTAGTGATGACCGAGGCATACTCTGCGCCGGTCGAGTTCGTTTGTCAAGAACTACCTGAAAATTTTCACCCCCGATGAATCACCCAGGGCGTAAACATCCTGAGCCGACACGCTCACCACCCTGGCGCTGGGCATCGCATCACCCCTTCGCCGGCGGTACTCGATCATCAGTTTCACCAGAAAACGCTTGTCATCGGCGGTAAAGGTGTCCCACTTGACCGCCTCCATGCGGATGGTCCCCGTTTCAAAATTGACCGCGTACAGCGTTTGGTCCGCCACCGCTTTACGAAACTGATTTTCCAACTCGCTCGTTTTAATTTTGCGGAACGACTCTTCCTTGATCGGGACACCATTTTCCACAACGGAGACTTCTGCTATGCCGCCGCTTTGGGGCTCGACTTGCCCCGGCTCCGCCGGCATCGATGCCGGCTGCGTGGAGGGAGAGGTGGCGACTGGAGTGGTAGGTTTTGGAGCATATTTGTAGACGACCACGCCAAGCAAAACCACTGCGCCGAGGCACGCCGCTACAACATTCCCGACCAGGTTGCTTTCTCTCTTCATCGAATCGCCCATCGCCGCGCCGCCGACACACAGCAGGTGAAGAATGATGCCGGGGAAACATAAAAAATAACCCACCACCACCATGGCGAACCAGACCAGCCCGTTGAGTACCTGCCCTTTGTACATCTGCCCCGCACCGGGAATCAAAAACGACAACATCGCCGCGACGCCAGGGTTCCACAACTGCTGCGGGGCGGCCTGCTGCATGATGTAAACAGGTTGCGCATAAGGCAGTTGGGGCGGCGGCGTGACCGCCGCCTGCACCACTTGCGGCGATCCGCCGGCCATGCTGTCGTTGGAATCCAACGGCCGGGCCGACTCCACCAGCAAGCCCTGCCTCCCTGCCCGGCGTGTCGCCTGGGCCTCGTCATTTGCCTCGACAAAAATCTGGCGGTCTTCACCCGTTCGCCGGTCTGCGCCCTTCACTTCCCATCGCATGGGTTACCTCCCGTGTATCAGTTTGACATGGGCAATCGCCCTCGCGGCTCTCACAATCAGGCCCTTGGGCACTTCGATTAGTCGCGGATATTTTTTGCGGTTCAACGGCCGCAGCCACAAAGTCTCTTCATCTGATTTCTCTAGGCGCTTGAACGTGGCGGTTCCATCCGACCTCTGAAAATAATAATCCAGCCCCTTCTCAAATCCATCCCGATCTTCCCGCAGGCAGCGAAATTCGACGACTTCTCCGTCCTGATAATCCGGCTCCATCGAGTCGCCCCGTATCCGGATGCGGAACAGCCCATGGTCCATTTGCCTGGGGTCGCAAACCTCAGCTTCGCATGTGATTTCCACCCAGCCTCCCGCCGCCACGCCCAAATCGAATAGGGGAATGTTAGGGACAGACTCCATGCTATACGGCTCGACGTTGGTGTCAAATTCATTTTCGATCGACAGCATTTGCCCTGTATTTGACTGGTCATTCGCCGACAGAGAACGAACCATTTCAAACGGCGATTCAAGTGCGTCCGCGATTTTTTTGAGCATCTTGGGACGTGGAATGCTCAGTCCCCGCTCAAGGCGAGAGATTGTCTGCTCCGTGCACCCGCTGGCGATAGCCAAATCGAGTTGCGACAAACCCTTGCGAAGTCGTTCGTGTTTAACCCAGCGGGCAAGTTTCACGTCGATGTTGTACCGGTTCTGCGAAAATTCAACGAGTAAATCTTACTAAATTTTCATCAATTAGAGTTGACAACCGGAAATTGACTGGCATAATACAGACAATGATTGGTCACAAAGGCCACAACGAGGATACATTTATGACGGTGCTCAGAGCGCACCGCCTGGCCAAGGGATTGACCGCGCGGCGTCTAAGTAAACGGATTGGCGTGTCACCTGCGGCGGTCAGCAAGTGGGAAAACGGACTGGCGATGCCGAATGCCTCCAGCCTCCCGAAGCTAGCCAAGGCGCTGGATCTGGACCCGTTTCGGCTGATTCGCCTGATGACAAAGTTAGATCCGGAGCAAGAGGTGCGAACTGCGAGCTAGTGATGACCACGCGGGCGCGGCCGGCGCGTGCCGGCCGCCCGCGTGGGCTTTAGCAGAGCATGAGAAATGGGCAAGCCTTCAAAAAATTCCGCCGTGAATCCGTTCGACCCTGTCACCGCCGACGATCTTCGCCAGGCGATG
>JADLBV010000006.1 GCA_020847545.1 Phycisphaerales bacterium | reverse complement strand
GGCTCGGCCTTGAAAGTCCTCGAGAGCACCTCGACCGATCCGAATGCCCCGGAGTATGCGTGCATTCTCGAGTTGATGGCCGCGGTGGATAGCTACATTCCGACCCCCGAGCGGGCGCTGAGCGCTGCGGTGAGCGTGGTCTTGCCATGGTCGATGTGACCGATGGTGCCGACGTTCACGTGCGGTTTAGTCCGTTCAAATACACCCTTTGCCATACCTGGAACCTCCAGATGTTCGAAACCTGAGGCCTTTTGCCTCACCTCGTGGATGGGACAGTTGTCGAGGCTGTCATCATCCCACCAATCTGACAATAACATCGGCATCCGACATTAGGCATCGGGCACGGATACGGACGAATGAGTTCGTCCAAAATCAGTGCCGGATGCCAAATGCCGGAGTGCCGCCAAAGCTGGCACTGGGGCTTGAACCCAGGACCTCCACCTTACCAAGGTGGCGCTCTACCGCTGAGCTATGCCAGCGACAACATCCCGCGAGTTATAGCGGAGCCGATCCAACGCCGCCACTCGCCCAAAAACGCGGCCGGTTCAAGCGCAGCGCGTACCGGGACCGTAGGAGGGCGGAAAGTATAAATCACCGTGTGGCAATGTCAAATTTCGCCCCTTGCCAATTCGGGATGAAACCGCCTTTTAGATAAAATATCACGGAAAATTATTGCTTTCGCCGCGGAGATTTCGGGATTTTCGATTATATTTTTCCGCCAGTGGATTTGATGATTGAAAATATCGCGGATTCGTCCGTTGGACCGGATTTGGACCGGGAATTGCGCCAATTGCTGGTGTTGTGTTTTCCCGATACGCCGCAATTTCGCGAACATCGCCACTATCTTGAACCACCCCGGCAACGCTGGTTCATCCGCGAAAATGGCCAATTGGTCGGCCATGTGTGCCTGCACCGCAAAACCATCGGCAGCACGCAAGGCGACTTGCAAATCGGCGGCATCGCCGAGGTTTGCATCCGCCCCACCCATCGTGGCCGGGGGTTGGTTCATCAGATGCTTCACAAGCTTCACGAATGGGACAAAAACAGTGATTTTCAGATGCTTTTCGGCAAGGAACGAATTTATCATTCCAGCGGATATCAGACCGTCCACAACCCCTTGAGATATTTTGACACCATAAAACAGGAGTGGATCACGCAGACACTGGAAGGGACGATGATCCGCCCGGCCATCAAATCCAACTGGCCCGCCGGCCCAATCGACCTGCGCGGGCCGATATTTTAATTTCAGCACCCCCGACACCATCACCAGGGGCTAAAATTCCACTTCAGTTTCATTGGATTCCACCAAATCCTGCACCAGCCTGCTCAGGAAAAATTGAATCTCCTGCTCGGCCACCGACGCCGGCAGCGGATCACGCAGATCATAGGTGTGGGAATGATCATCCGATGAATCATCACCCCGTTTTTCCCCTTCAGTGATGACATGATGCTCAAAAGTGACGCAATCCTCATGCCCCTGCATGATCACCAGCTCCCCCCACCGCCAGGCCAGATGAACCCGCAAGGCAAGCTGATTCCCCCATGAGCTGACCCGATGGATGATGCGCTGTTTTCGCATCATCTGAACGATGGCATCCACCGTCGGCAGCACGGCTCCATTGAGAAAATCGGCGTAATTTCGATTGAAATCCTGCTGGCGTTCCATCGCATCGTGCTCGGCCTCCAGCTTTTCGGGAGACACCTCCCGAAATGGCTCCACCCGCCCCATCCACCATTTCACAAATGATTTATCCATCATGTCCACAGCATAAGCGCCCCCCCATCAAACGCAATCCAAACGAGGTGGAATCAAACTTGACGGGAAGGGGGTCGGTGACTACTGTTATGGCCTTAAATCCGCCGGTAGAGTGCCTGGCGGATGTTTTTAGCGCCGAGTTTGTGCAAAATTGCACGAAGTTTTGATCGGCAGGTCAACCATGCCCGATAACAACGAGCCTAACATGGGCCGGTATCTGGGCATGGGGCTGGAAGTGGCGGTCGGCGTGGGCCTTGGCTCATTGGTCGGCTGGTGGCTGGACAAGCGGTATCAGTGGTCCTGGGGAATGGTGATCGGGGCCATGATCGGCTTGGCGGCCGGGTTGTATCTGTTGATTCGCGAAGCGATCCGGATGAACAAGGATTGAGATGCGTGGCTTGCTGGCGGTTCCGCTGGTGGTGGCGGGGATCGGATTGATCGCCTGGGCGGCGTTCGCGGCGGCCGGGTGGACTTTTCCGGTGCGCGCGGTGCTGGTCAGTGCCGGAATCGGCATCGTCAGCGGGGAATTGGCGCTGGTGCCGCTGTTGCTGGCAAAGCACGGCTCGCAGGCGACGATGTCGCAGGCCGGGCTGGCGGGCACAACGGTGCAACTGCTGGTTGGAATCGGCATGGCGGCCGTCGCGATCATGGGTCGGTTTCCGCTTGGCGGTTCGTTGATCTATTGGTTGCTGTTGTTTTACTGGGTGACGCTGATGGTGGTGGTTGTCGCGTATGTTCGAGCGGTCAAAGCCGCCCCGATGACGCCCCCCGCCGTGAAATCGTAGAGAATTTCCTATGCTGAGATTGATCGCCGCCGCGGACCCTCTGGAACATGTCCTGCCGCACTCGCTGCACTGGAACATCGGGCCGTTTCCGATGACCAACCAGATGCTGATGGCGCTGGTGACAGCGGTGTTGATGCTACTGGTCTTTCCGTCGCTCTTTCGACGGGCTTATACCGAAGCGCCCAGGGGATCCCGCAACTTTTTTGAATCAATTCTGGAGTTTCTGCGGGTTGAAGTGTTTCGGCCGGCGCTCAAGGAACACACGGATCGGTTCGTGCCCTTTTTGTGGACGCTATTCTTCTTCATCCTGTTCAGCAACCTGCTGGGGCAGATTCCGATAGATGAGATCATCACGCTGATCACCGGCAAACCTTCACACATCGGCGGGACGGCGACCGGCACGCCAATCACCACCGGGGCGCTGGCGGTTTGTGCGTTTTTCTTCATTCACATCAACGGTATTGTGCAGGTGGCCAAGTCATTGATTCAGGGAACCTACGGTCATCACGCCCACCACGAGGAACACACCAGCAACGGTCACCCGCCCCACGAGGCGGCACACGACCTGGAACATGTGCGCGGCGATGCCCTGCCGGCGGATGTGCCGCAGGAATTCAAGGCATTGGGCGACCCCACCCACCACTATCACGATGATGAACATCCGGGCCATGGCGGTCGCGGGACGCATCAAACAGATGACCATGCCGCACACGGCAAGGGAATGAACCCGGCGGCCGCGGCATTGCTGTCGATTCCACTCTATTTCTGGAACTTCGCGCCGCATCCATTCAAGCCACAGCCGGGACAGTCGAAGATACTTTGGGCGCCGGATGTATTGATCTGGCTGTTGCTGCTGGTCCTTGAGTTGATCGGCGCGGTCATCAAGCCGTTCGCATTGATGATTCGTCTTTTCGCCAACATGATCGCGGGTCACATTGTGCTGGCGGCGTTGATCCTGCTGATCCCTGTGACCGCCGGCGTGGCGGCCCAGATCGGAATCGGAGCGCCGGTGACGATCCTGAGCCTGTTGATTCGTATGCTGGAATTGTTCGTGGCGTTTTTGCAGGCGTATATCTTTGTCTTCCTGGTGACGCTCTTCATTGCCAGCGCGGTGGCGCCGGAACATTGATTGGAAATTGGTATTTGAAACGAAATTCGCCCATGAGCAGCCGACGCCGGGGCATTTTAATTCAAGATCGGCAAACCATTCATCCGCATCGAATGCCGTTCGGCGTACGATGCACAGTCCGGACGAAAGTTCCGGGAGGAGTCTGAAATGTCCATGTTGTCCATGCTGGCGCAAGCCACGCAGACCGTTCTTTTCGCCGACAAAGGCCTGGGCATGCTTGCCGCGGGGCTTGGCGCGGGGTTGACCGTCATCGGCGGCGCCAAGGGCATCGGCCACCTGGCCGGCCAGGCGATGGAAGGCATCGCCCGCCAGCCCGAAGCCGGCGGCCGAATCGGCACGAACATGATCATCGCCGCGGCGTTGATCGAAGGTTTCACCTTCTTCGCACTGGTCATCTGCCTTCAGTTGGGCGGCAAGATCGGCGCGTTCTAAAACCTACAGTACGCAACGGGTGAACAACCCGCTGCGTGCCTTGGGCCAATTTTGACGGCCCCTTATTTATGAAGAGGATTCACGAGATGCTCAAGCGACTGCTTCCAACGTTGGCGATTCTGATGGCCATGGCGGCGATGTACCGCCCGGCGCTCGCGGCCGACCCGCACGCCGCCGAGGTTCATCAGGCCGTAAACGCTGCCCACGAAGAACATGAAAAGCCGGATGTGCTGCCCAACATGAGTTCATCCGAAACCTACATGCAGGCGCTGTGGGTGGTCATCATCTTCGTCGTGCTGCTGGTGGTGCTCTATCCCACCGCATGGAAAAACGTCCTGGCCGGACTGAAAAAGCGGGAAGAGCGCATTCGCAAGGACATCGCCGACGCCGAAGAAGCCCGCGCCAAGGCCGAATCCACCCTGCGGGATTACACCCAGCAATTGAACGCCGCCCAGGAAAAAGTGCGTCAGATGATCAATCAGGCGACCGCCGACGGCGAGCGTGTGGCGGCCACCATCCGCACCCACGCCCAGCAGGAAGCCGAAGAAATCAAGGAACGGGCCAATCGCGACATCGAATCGGCCAAGAACAACGCCATCTCCGAGATTTATGAACAGGCGGCCGGTCTGGCCACCAGTGTGGCGGAAAAAATCCTTCGCCGAAATCTCAACGCCGACGACCAGCGTGAATTGGTCCGCGGCAGCCTGGAACAGTTGCAGACACTGAATCGTCAGTAAATGACCGTGTACAGTAGTATCAGTGAAAATGTGAGTTTCGACCTTTGGCGATGAACACATGAACGCATCCCAGCATTTTTCCGCGGCGGCCGTGGCGTATGCGAAAACGCTGCTTGATCTGGCCAATGAACGCCAACAGGCCGAGTCATTGGCTCAGGAATTGGGCCAGTTGCAGGAAATCGTCGAGTCCAACCCGACATTTAAGACGATCCTGTCCGATCCGGCCATCGGTTCAACCGAACGCACGGCCCTTTTGGAAAAGATATTCTCAGGCAACGTCTCGCCGCTGGTCTGGAACTTTCTGCGGGTGCTCAACAGCCGCGGATCATTGAAATTGCTTGGCGAAATCGCCGACGCCTACGAAGACCTGCTCAATGACCAATTGGGCAAGATCGAGGTGGATGTCACCGTCGCCCACAAACTGCCGGCCAATGAATTGGAAGAGGTTCGCCAGCATGTCGGCAAGGCATTGCGAAAAGAGGCGGTCGTCCATCAATATGTGGATGAATCGATCATCGGCGGGCTGGTGGTGCGGGTCGGTGACCAGTTGATCGACGCCTCGGTGCGGTCACAGTTGCAGTCGATGAAACAACAATTGTTAAGCCATCGGCCGAATAAATAATCGATTACGGAACAAAGAATCACAACACAACCAACAAACAGAACCGGAGAGATTGGATCATGGCCATCAACGTAGCGGAAATCACCAGTGTGCTTCGTCGCGAAATCGCTGATTTCGAGCAGAAGCTGCAAGTCAGCGAAGTCGGCACCGTCATCGAAGTCGGCGACGGTATCGCCCGCATTTACGGCCTTCGCAACGCGATGGCCGGCGAATTGCTCGAATTCGAGAATGGCACGATGGGCCAGGTCTTCAACCTCGAGGAAGACTCCATCGGCGCCGTCATCTTCGGCAACTACCTTGACATCAAGGAAGGCGAACAGGTCAAATCCACCGGCCGACTGCTCGAAGTGCCCGTCGGCGACGCGGTCATCGGCCGTGTGGTCAACCCCCTCGGCCAGCCGCTGGACGGCGGCCCGGCCATCGCCAGCACCGAAACCCGCAAGCTCGACATCGTCGCCCCCGGCATCGCCGACCGCCAACCGGTCAAGGAACCGCTGCAAACCGGCATCAAGGCCATCGACTCGATGATCCCCATCGGCCGCGGCCAGCGCGAATTGATCATCGGCGACCGCAAAACCGGCAAAACCACCATCGCACTCGATGCGATCCTGAACCAGAAGGGAACCGGCGTTAAGTGCTTCTACGTCGCCGTCGGCCAAAAGGAATCATCGGTTGCCGGCGTGGTCGAAATCCTCCGCCAGCATGGCGCGATGGAATACACCACCGTCGTCGTCGCCGGCGCCGCCGACCCGGCCCCGCTGCAATACATCGCTCCCTACGCCGGCTGCGCCATGGCCGAGTATTTCATGTGGAAAGGGCAGCACACGCTGTGCGTCTATGACGACCTTTCCAAACAGGCGGCCTCCTATCGCCAGTTGTCGCTGCTGCTCCGCCGCCCGCCCGGCCGCGAGGCATATCCCGGCGACGTCTTCTATCTACACAGCCGCCTGCTGGAACGTGCCGTGAAACTGTCGGCCGACAAAGGCGGCGGTTCGCTCACCGCCCTGCCGATCATCGAAACCCAGGAAGGTGAAGTCTCGGCCTACATCCCGACCAACGTCATCAGCATCACCGACGGCCAGATTTACCTCGAACCGGACCTCTTCTTCGCTGGCGTGCGCCCGGCCATCAACGTCGGCATCTCCGTCAGCCGCGTCGGCGGCAATGCCCAAAGCAAGGCGATGAAAAAGGTCGCCGGCTCCCTGCGCTTGGACTTGGCCACCTATCGCGAACTCGAAGCCTTTGCCCAGCTTGGTACCGAACTGGACAAAGCCACCCAAAAGCAATTGGACCGCGGTGCCCGACTGGTTGAGCTCCTCAAACAGCCCCAGTTCAAACCCATGCCGATGGAGCTGGAAGTCATCGTCATCTACGCCGGCACCCAAGGTTATCTGGACGATATCGCCATCAACCGTGTCCAGCAGTTCCAGAACGAGTTGCTGAAATACATCGATACCAGCGCCGCCGGCCTGCGAAAAGCCTTGGCCGACAAGAAGGAACTGACGGCCGAAATCGAAACTCAACTGAAACAAACCCTCACGGACTTCAAGGAGCGGGCTTGGCGTAAGTAACGAATTGACCTGAATTTGCGGCAGTTATCGGACATGCGCCAAACGGCGTAGGCGTCAGATCAGTCGTATTTTCCCCCACTTGAAGGCGTCGAGCGGCCAAAGGGTCAAAATTTTCCTTCCGTTCAATAAATCAGTGGACTTTCCGTATTATTATACGGGAAGGGTAATGTCTTTCCCGCCGGGCCGCCGATGAGGGGCGGCATACAACGGCTTTTTTCTTTTGGATCATCGTGTATATGAGTCTTTGGCCAAACGGTTCTTCATTGGTTTCTTCGAGCGTGGACCTGCCACGGTCGCTCTTTGGCTATGACATCATAGAGCACATCGGCACCGGCGCTGGCAGCACCATTTATGCCGGCACCAATCCCAACACCAAACAGATTCTGGCGATCAAGCACGTTTTGCGCAAAACCGACCGGGACATCCGGTTTATCTCGCAACTGGAGGCCGAATACGAAGTTGGTCGACAGGTCAACCACTCCGGACTGCGCCGGTCATTCGATTACAAGGTCGAACGGACACTCTTACGCAAAATCACCGAGGCCATCGTGGTCATGGAACTGGTGGATGGAATGCCGCTGGACATGAACCTCCCCACGGACATGCTGGGGATGGTCTCGTGCTTCATCCAAACCGCGCAGGCGCTCGATTCGCTGCATGGACTCGGATTCGTCCATTGCGACCTCAAACCCAACAATATCCTGATCAACCACGCCGGCCAGGTCAAAGTGATCGACCTCGGCCAGGCCTGCAAAATCGGCACGGCCAAACAACGCATTCAGGGAACACCCGACTACATCGCCCCCGAACAGGTCAAATGCCAGCCGGTCACGGTCCGAACGGACATTTTCAACCTCGGCGCCACCATGTACTGGTCATTGACCGGCCAGAAATTGCCCACCCTTTTTACACTTAAAAAGACGGAAAACAGCTTCCTGGTCGATGGGCAGATGTCCTCACCCCGCACAATCAATCCCAAGGTTCCCGAAAGCCTCTCCAACCTGGTGATGGATTGCGTGCGAACCGTCCCCTCCAAACGGCCGGAAAATATGTCCGAAGTCATCCGCCGACTGGAAACCATCCATCACGCCACGAACCGGGACAACCTGATTCGTTCCGCCGCGGAATAATTCCGACACTGTTTTTAATCTTAATACGCCTTGACGAGCTTGCTGCGCGGATAGGACCACAGCACGATCTGGTTTGCCTTGTAACCCCGCTCGGCCATGGCCTGGGCGCACCATTGGCACATTCCCACCCCATGCCCCCGGCCGTGACCGTCGACAAACCGAATGGCGGCCGCGTCGTTGATGGTGCGAAAGAAGCTCGAATAAAGCACCGGCCCATTGCCGGCATTGCTGTTGATGGCGGTGCGGGTCTCTTCGCCCGACAGGCTGTAGCGGGCGCCCCGAATGTCGGTCAATAAAAACCGCACCGGCCGACCAAGGCGATTTCTCGCCTGGATCTCGATGCTCGTCAGCAGCGCCATGTCCTTTTCCGCACGGTTTTTTCGCTCACCCCATGAGCGGATTCGGCGGGTCAATTCATCCTTGGCGATGGCCAGTGGCCCCCAATTAAAGGCGGGCGAGGCCGAACACAATGTGCCGTGGTTTTGCTCGGACAATGGTTCGGACCACGGATCGCCAAAAGCGTCATAGGCCGATTGGCCGATGCCTCCGCAGCAGGATGAAAAATAGGCTTTGAAGATCCGTTCCTGGCCGGCCGGCCCATACGCCAGAACAATCCCGCGGGTGGATTGCACGGCATTGATCGATTTGTCAGTTTCCGCGCCAATACCCCCGTAGACCTGCGAACGCTCGTCGTCGTAAACATCCCATCCCCGGCCGGCGGGCGTGGTCCTGGCTTCATACAGGGCGTATGTGCGGGCGGCGATAGCCTGGGCCTTGTACGATTCGGCATCCCACAGCCGCAGCATCTCCTTTGAGACGACGCTCATCAGATAGCTTTCAACATCCACATCATTGATGACATCAAAACGATTGGCCGTGACCGGCACAAAACGATACTGGCCGCGATACCTCTGACCATTGACCACCACCGAGCCATCGGCCGCCGGCTGAATGGTCAGCACGCCCGGGCTGAGTGTTAGCGAGCCAATGCGCCATCCGCCCGGACCAAATGTGACCGATACGGGAGAATTGGGAAATTGCAGCGGCCGGGGGGTGTTGTCCGCGCTGGTGCGGACGGTGGGCGGTTGGCTGGCGGCGACGGTGACGCTTTCCTGGGATTGCAACAACCTCACCCGCACCAGCGGCACGCCGGCGGCGTTGCTCAAGATGGCGGGGTTTTCACGGCTGCACGCCAGTGGAACCAGCAACAGCAGTGGGAATAGTGCTCGCAAAATCAATCGAGCCATGGCCTCCGATGCCTCTTTTGTTTGGCCGGCCTGTCCATGACCGGCTTGGCTGTCCTATTCTTCCAGCTTCCGAAGCGAAATCCCAAGCGTGCCGAGTTGTTGCTTGATCTCATTCAGGCTGGTCTGGCCAAAATTCTTGCACCCCAGCAACTCATCTTCGGTGCGCGCCGTCAAGTCGCTGATGGTGTTGATATTCAGCCGCTGCAGCGCCTTGCGACTGCGAACCGAAAGTTCCAGATCGGCCACGTTTTTGCTCAGAATTTCCGGTGGCGTGTCATCCACTTCGGCCGCGCTCTGGCCCGATGCCCCCTCCTTGTTCTCGGCGGCCTGACCCAACCTCAAACCCTTGCTGGCCAACAACGCCTTGATCTCACTGAGGCTGGTTTCGCCAAAATTCTTGTATCCGAGCAATTCCTGCTCGGTCGTGCGGAGCAAATCCCCAAGCGTGCGCAAGTTCATTTTCTTCAAACAGTTGCGCGAACGAACCGACAGCTCAAAATCGCTCAGCGGCACTTCCAGAACCGCGCTGCGACGATCGCTGCGGTGGTCGGAATCCTCATCAAAATACATCGACCGCGCCGACTCCACATCCTTCATGTACAGCCGCGCCCGGGCATGATTCGGATCGGACCGCAACACCGCGCCAAGGCAACGATACGCCTCTTCGTAGTGGTTGTTGTCCTCGTACAAAATCGCCAGATTCATCAAGGCGTTGATCGGAACCGGCGAACCGGTGCAGATCCGCTCGTACAGCTCAATCGCCTTGGCATCGTCCGCCTGTCGGTCATACAGCACCGCCAGTCGAAAACAGGCCTGTTCGTGATCGGGGTTTTCATTCAGCGTGCGCTCATAAAAATCAACGGCACGCTCGTGCGAACCCTGGGTTTCGGCCTCATTGCCGCGTTTGAAATACTCGGCGGCGGCACGTTCATTGATGGAATGGACGGTGTTCTCACTCATATTGATCTTTATTTCGCAAAAAAACAGGGATTATTCGCCTTCGTTTACGGCAAAGCAACGGGATATTGATACGCCCAATGACCAAAAGTGTCAAATGGCCTCATCACCATGCGGTCCAGCCGCCATCGACGACAATTTGTGTTCCGGTGACAAAGCTGGAGGCATCGGATGCCAGAAATACGGCCGCGCCTGCGACCTCATGTGACTTTCCAACCCGCCCCATGGGGACTTTTTTCGCAAGTCGGTCCAGAAAAGCCTCCTCACCCTTGTAATTGGCGCCATTGGGGAATGGACCGGGCACAATCGCGTTGACACGCACCTTTTTTGGCCCCCACATCACCGCCTGATAGCGGACCAATTGCATCACCCCCGCCTTGGCCGCCCCATAATCGGGCGGGTTGACACCCATCGGCGGGATGTAGGCGCGAGGATCGGGCGAAACCATGCCATACATGCTGCCGAATTGGATGATGCTGCCACCCCCCAGTTCAACCATGACCCGACCGGCTTCACGCGAAAAAACAAATGCACCGGTCAGACAAACCCTCAATCCCGCCTCCCATTCCTGTGCGGTCATCTGTTCCAACGACTTTCCGGTGGTATAAGCGGTGGAGTTGATCGCCACATCCAACCGGCCATGCCGGGATCGAACCTGTTCCACCGCCTCGTGAACAGAAGACTCCTCGGCCAAATCCATGGCCACCGCCTCCGCCTGAAAACCTTTGCCGCGCAGCAATTCAACGCCCGCCCCGGCGGCATCTAGTCGATTGTCCGCGATGACAATCTTGGCCCCATGTCGAGCCAGAGCCTCACAGGCGGGCAAGCCGAGATGTCCCGCCCCACCCGCCATGAGTACCAACCGTCCCGAAAGATCAAACAGACGACCCAGTGAATCCGATGAATTTGTCATATTATTGCTCCTCTGCCATTGGTCAGGCTTGAGTATCGATGCTCGATGAATTGGCCGGGCAGGTCACAAGGGTTCGTGCCACCACATCCCCCAGCCGCTGACGCAGCGGCGAATAGAAGACCAACACCAGCGGAAACAACGTCAATACCTCGACAATGCGAATCAGATTACGCATGGCCAGCGCGCCGCGCGTGGGAGGCTTTCCATCAATGCCTTCAACCCGCAGCCCAAAGATCATTTTACCCACCGACCGGCCAAAAAGCATTTCGGTGATCAACGGATGCAGTGTGTAAACAATCAAACCAATCCAATAAGGGAGCATCACCCGGTCAAATGGCCGGGAGACCGGATCATCACTGGCCACAACCGCCAGAACGCCACCGATCAGATAAGGCAACGCATCCACCAACCCCGCGCTCAATCGCAGCGACATGGGGGCGATCCGCGCGGCTCGACTTTCAAGGTCAGCAGGCAGAGCGACATTCCGCCTGCGCATCGAACCGATCACCACCAGCGTCAACGCGACCATCATCACCAGATTCAATATCCGCATCGAACGCAAGTCTGGCTGGCGAAGATCAATGACGGCCGCCTCGCCGGCGGCTTTGCCTGATTCATCAAATTGCTGCTCAAATAACTGCTTCTCGTGAACGTAATAAACCCGCAACCGTTCCGATGCCACCGCCACCGCCCGGATCGAAATATCGCCCGGCGCTTTGCCACCGGTCAGTTGGACAGGCGAACCCCACTTGCCGTCGATCAGGCGATAAAAACCACCCACTCCCTTCACGGGGGTGGCCCAAAGTGTGACATGACCATTGAAATTCAGCAGCGTCGCCTCTGCCAAACCCCCTTCGGCTTGGATCAAAGGCTCAAGGTTCCACCCCGATCGCTGGGCATAAATGGCAGTGGCGATCTGTCCATCCTTGCGAACGACCGCCAACGTAACACCATGATCGCCGGCCAGCATGGATGGCTGTCCATCCTGCAACGACAACGCCAACTCCTCGGGCAAGGCCGATTGGGCAATCCATGTGCTCTTATCCAGCAAAAACAAGACCGGTTCGCTCGGCTCAATGGAAGGAGCGCTCGCCGGCATCGTGGCCGGCCTGCTGGTTTGCGTGGTGGTGGTAGTGGTGGGAAGTCGGGACAACGCTTTCATCCCGCCTGGAACCAGCCCAATCGCCCAGATGCCCCGCGAGCCGCCGGCCAGCGCGATCATCTTCCCGTCGGCCGGCAAAGGTCTGCCAAGCCCCCCGCCCAGCATCCAATCCCCATTTTCCAACAACAGGAGAAAATCCCCCCCATCAATGGATAAATCATGCGCATGGGCGGCGATCTGCGTCACCAACCGCCACGACGACCTGGCACCCAATCGCCCATCAATCTCGGTTCGGGGGTTTTCCCCCTGCTCATCGGCGATCAATCGGGCCAGCCAGACGTTGTCACCATCGCCGGTCGCCAGCAGCCGTCGTTCGGCGGCATCAGCCATGCCCTGGCAAAACAGGTTTGCCAGCAGAATCAAAATCAGAAGTCGAAATGTTTTAATCGCCGCACCCCTGATCGATCTGGATGATGTTGGAGACACCGGGCCGGTCTGGAAAACGGAAGGTTCGATCATCGGGTTTGCCATTGCGTTGCAGCGCCACATCCGAAAGCGTGAAATTCATCTTCGAGCCGGAATCCGGAAAATAGAGCCGATACACCCTCGCCACCATCGGCCATCGATCTTTCGGCATTGTTTCAATTTTAACCGGCTGATAATCCGACAAATAGGCCCGCAAAATCACCCGGCCATCGGGATCGAACAACAAGACCAGCGTTGGCCGCAACGTCTGTCGATCGTACCAGATTTCCCGATAGGCAATCCAGCGATCGGGATGCGATGCCCGCACGTTCCAGATGAACATATACGCATCGGCGTCGTTGTTAAACCGCATCACCGGCGCCGGTTCACGGGTGAAATCGGTGTCGATGTCCCCCACACCCAATATCTCCAGCATCGCATCGGGGCGGATGGGAATCGGCTGCGTGATGCAAGGCTTGCCAAGATTGCGGTAATGTCCCCACCACATCGTGTCCGGCCCCAGCGCGATGCTCAGCCAATACCGCTCATCGTTGCTGCCGATCTCAAAGACATTTCCAACCTCCTTTTTACCCTGCAACAACAACTCGCCCGGCTTGCGATAATTGATCGTCCCCCGTCCGTTGACGAATGTCCCCTCTCCTTTTTCATCGTAAATCGTCGCTTCAAAGGTATGAAAAGCAAACAGCGTGCGGATCGGCTGATTGTTGGCGTTGATCCGCCCCACCACCGCCTCCATCGGCTCGGTGGGACCAAAATAGGCCCGGCCGGTCGGCGCGGGGCGATTGGGGGTACAACCATAGGCAAAAAACAAAAACACCCCCACGCAACACCGCAGGGCAAGCCGCAGGCCATACGACCATTGGAGATTCATCCCCAACCGGCTCATATCTCCTCGCTCATAATCTCCGACAATTGCCGGCTGACATCCATCACCTGTTGTTCATTGAGTTTTGGGTTCAGCAGCTCCATCGGATCGGTCCGCCCCTTGAGCCGAACCGACCAGATTTCATGTTCCCCCTCCTGGTGGGTGGCATCATATTGGATCAGCCGTTTGCGCATCAGGATCAGCCCCAGCACAAACCGGAAATTGAGCTTGGCCGGCTCGGTCACCTCCGCCAGCCGTTCAAATAACCCGCACAAAACCTCGTCGTCGATAAAGAGCTTCTTTTTCTGTTCCGGTCGGGGCATGGTGGCCTGCCAGAACCCAAGCAGGTTGGCTTTATCCTCCAATTGTTCCCAATGCTCCATGGAAACATCCAGCCGTTCAAACCCCTCGGCCGTCTCACGCAAAGCGGCCATGAACCGCTCGTCGGGCGCGATCTCCCGGCCGCTGATGGCGCATCGCCCCTGAGGACGAGCCACCTGATAACCGCTGGACAAGGGATTTGTTGATGGTTTTGCCGCTGTTGGGGTACTCAAGTCAAACCTCCGTGCCTGGCTAGGTTGTTATATGCCAGAAAACCATCCTTTGCGAGATGGTTCATGGGAGATTTTATGACATGTCCGAAAAATCGGGCCTATTCGATGGCGCTCAGACGGGTTCGCGCATCCACGAAATTGGGGTCCAGTTCAATCGCCTTGCGATACTCGATTTTGGCCTGTTCCTTGCGCCCCTGCTGTTCGTAGACGGATGCAAGGTTGTAATGCACCTGAGCCGGCGACAACACCGCCTGAAGCTGAATGACCGCCTCGCTCGTACGGCCATGGCGCGCGAGCATCAGGCCGTAATTGATCCGGCACGCCTGATGATTCGGATCCTTGGCGATCCCCTTCTTGTACGCCGTCTCCGCCTTGTCCGGCTCGCCGGCCAGTTCGTGACAAAATGCCAGGTTGTTATAACCCTCGGCCGATCCATCCGTCGCCTTGACGTAGCGCTCCCACGCATCAATCGCCTTGGGATACTCCTTTTGCTGGGTATAGACCAGCGCCAAGCGATACAACGATGGAATATGCTTTGAATCGAGCTTCAACGCCTCGTTGTATTGCGCGATCGCACGAGGAAAATCCTCCTGGCTTTCGGCCAATTGTCCGGCCGCGAAATGGGTGTTGGCATTGAATTGCGGGTCCTTATCCTGATCAAAATGTGAATGCTGGGCATTGAGCTTGTCCGCATCATCCTGCGACAGCCCCTTGACGGCCGCGTTGTCGCCGCACCCCACCAAACCCGCCGTCGCCGCGATCATCACCAACAACCGATATTTCATCATCATCCCTTTGCGCAAAACCGGCGGATAGCCCGCCGTAGCGCAATTATCGGCAAAACCCGCCCGACAACTTCCGATAATCCCCAAAAAGATTCACGCCAGCTCCATCGGGCTGTTCACCAGATTTCGCACCCCATCCGCGGTGATCAGATATGTATTTTCAATCCGCATCCCCCCGCCCAATTCCGGCCCATATTTGCCCGGCTCGACGCAGACCGTCTCCCCTTCCAACAGCACATCGTCCCAAATCTCATCCACATGCGGAAACTCATGCGGCCAAAGCCCGACACCATGCCCGACATGGTGTTCCAGCCGGGTGCCGAACACCAGCCGATAATGCTCCTGCACCGCCTGCGCGATCTCCCGACACCGCACGCCCGGCTTTGCCATCGATTCAAACAATTTCAAGGCCCCCATCACCCCTTCCCACACCTTGTATTGCAGGTCCGTGACCCGTCCATCCACCGCGATCGCCCGGCATGTATCGGAAAAATACCCCCGATACGCCGGCCCCAGGTCGAGGATGAAAATCTCCCCCGCCTGCGCCAGCCGGCCGAACCTCGGCAGGCCACCTCCTCCTCCACTTGTAAAATCATTGCCCATTTGAGCGCTCATCGGCTCACCGGCCGCCAATACCGCCGCCTCGTGCAACTGGTTATAAACCGTCAATTCCGCCACGCCCGGCTGGATAATCTGCCGGGCACGGGCGTACATCGCCTCAGCGCATCGAATCGCAACGCCCATCAATGCCAGCTCATCCGCATCCTTGCACCGCCGCAACTGCCACAAATCACCCTGCACATCAGTCGGCCGATCTTCGCAGCGCAGCGCCACCGCCGATGAAACCTCCGAAGAATCCACTCCAATTTTTCGAGAGGAGGATTTCTTCAACCAATCCATCGCCAGATCCGCCACCACCATCGGCTGATCCGGGCGATAGGTGTAATCCAGCGCCGCGTCAAATTCGATCACCTCATCCGCCGCCGAATTTTTGGCCGTGCCGCGATTGGCGATTAGGCACGATCGCCCATCCGCGCGCAGCACAAACGCCCCCTGCACCATCCAATGCGGCAGCAACCCCGAAAAATAATAAACATGGCCACCCCACCCCATCACCGCCGCATCAAGACGGTTTTGATTCATCACCTTGAGCATTCGCTGCTGACGTTTCCGACAATCTTCGATTTTCAACATGCCCGCACTATATCACAACTCAATCGGCGCGGCGGCCGACGAAATTCCCATCGATTCCGACGCAACAGCCTCATCGGGAATGACAATCCAAGGCAGCATCGCCATCGCCGGCACAATCGCCAGCACGCTGATCGCGAAAAACCATGACCACCCCACATACTCCGCCATCGCCCCCAGCGGCCCACCGCCGATCGCGCTGGTCAACGCCATCAAACTGGAGAGGAGTGCAAATTGAGTGGCCGAATACCGACGGTCACACTGGCTCATCAAAAACGCCACAAAACCGGCCGTCACCAGGCCCGCGCAAAAATGTTCCACCGAAACGGCCGCCACCAGATTCACCCACGCCGACCCGGCCACCGCGATATACCAAAAACCCAGATTGCTGATCGCCCCCAACACGCCAAACACCCACAGCGACCGCCACAATCCCAGTCGCGCCACCACCCATCCGCCGGCCATTGCGCCGACAATCGTCATCCCCATCCCCAACCCCTGAACAATGATCGCCAGTTGCTCCTTGGAAACGCCCGCCGCCATCAAAAATGGTATTTTTTCCAAATCCACCATCACTTCGGGCAACTTGAACAACAGGATAAACGCCGCGACCAGCCACCCATCCTTGCGGGAGATGAATTGCCGCAGCGGTTCGACCACCGCCTCGCGCAACGTACCCGGCCCGGCCGCAAACCCTTTGGGTTCAGGCGCGAAAATCGACGCCACAACCCCCACCCCCATCAACGCCGACATCACCAGATAAATCGTCGGCCACGGCACATGATAATGACCCGCGACATACAACGCGCCGGCCATGCTGACGGTCAACCCGATGCGATATCCGGTCACAAACACCGCCGCCCCGGCGCCGCGCTCCTCGGCCTCCAGCAGGTCCGTGCGATAGGCATCGGCCACGATGTCCTGAGAAGCACTGCAAAACGCCACCGCCACCGCCATGATCGCCAACGGCAGCAATACCCCCTGCCCTCCCGCCAGCGCCATGGCGGCAATCCCCGCGATCAAAAGCACCTGCGTCACCAACAGCCACCCGCGCCGACGACCCAAAAACGGCGGCACAAACCGATCCATCAACGGGGACCACACAAATTTGAACGCATACGGAAATTTCACCAACCCCACCACCACCCCGATGGTCGCCACCGAAACACTCAAATCGGTCATCCACGCCTGAAGCGTCGCAAAGACCAGCGCCAACGGCAACCCGGATGCGAACCCCAGCGCAATCAACGCCGCCATGCGGCGATTGCCATAGAGTTCGATCAGCTTGCGCACCAGCGAATCCTCAAATCACCAACTCCCTCTCCCTGTACTCAGGGAGAGGGCTGGGGAGAGGGTTCTTCGCTCATAAATTCAAGTGGAGAAGGTTCTTCGTGTTGAGAAATAAGAACCCTCTCCCCTAACCCTCTCCCTGAGTACAGGGAGAGGGAGCAAAAACACCATCCAACAACCCGATATACGAGAACCACTACCTCCTATCTAAACGCTCTGCGGCCGACCAAACAACAATTCGACAAAAGGCCGGTCTTCATATCGGAAATAAACATACGCATGATCCCCCTCCTGCAACACCGTATCCCCCCTTGCCGCCAGCACATGACTGCCTCGAATCACCAACACCCCCGATGCTTTGGATGGCAGTTCGATCTGTCGCAACGAAGCGCCGCACACCGCCACGGCCGGACTGATCAAAAACGCAACCAGCTCCCCTTCCAGCGGATGGGGGGACTTGATCTCCAGCGCCGTCTGCGGCGCGGGACGTTCGGGGATGTTCAATTTGGCCAATCGTGTGACCCAGCGCAACGTCGATCCGGGTATCACGCTGCTGACGACGACGATGAAAAAGACGGTGTCAAACACCCGCTCCGCCCCCGGCACTCCCGCAAGCACGGGGAATGTACCCAAAATGATCGGCACCGATCCGCGCAATCCCACCCATCCGATATACGCAACCTGTTTGATCGAATACCCAAATGGCAGCAACAGCGGAATGACCGACAACGGCCGGGCAACCAACGCCAAAAACAACCCCACCGCCAACCCGATCCCCGCCACCTGCATCAACCGCGATGGGAAAACCAGCAACCCCATCATCAAAAACATCCCCACCTGGCTGAGCCACGCCATCGCATCATGTACCCGCGCCAGGCCGTTTTTATATGGCAGGGGTGAATTGCCCAGAATGACCCCCGTAATGAAGACCGCCATCACGCCGCTGCCATAGGCCAGCGTCGCCGCTCCGAATGAAATAAACGCCACCGACAATGTCAGCACCGGATACAGTCCGACCGTCCCCAACGAGACCTTGGGCAGCAGTTTTCTCGCCAATCCTCCAATGATCACACCCACCCCGGCGCCCACCACAAGTTGCACCACCACCGACAGCGCCGCCGACCATCCGGGGAGTTTCTGGCTCGTGATCGCCTCAATGATCGTCAGCGTCAATATAATCGCCATCGGATCATTCAAGCACGACTCCACCTCCACTGTATGTCCAACTTTAGGTTGAAGATGCAGACTCCCTCCTCGCAGGACCGCGAAGACGGCGGCCGCATCGGTCGATGAGACCACCGCCCCCAACAATGTCGCCTCGCTCCACGATAGCCCCAGAAACCGCGCAAACACCGCCACCAGCGCCGCCGTCGCCGCCACGCCGGCCGTCGCCAGCACCACCGATGGATACAAAACCTGCCGAATCGCCGCCGCCGAGGTGTTGAATCCACCATCAAACAAAATCAGCACCAGCGCCACGTTCCCCAAACGCACCGCCAGCCCATAATTCTCAAATGGATACCCCAATATCCCCTCTCCCCCCGCCAGCATCCCCACCCCCAGAAACAGCAGCATCACCGGCACGCCCAGCCGATCCACCACCCGGCTGAAAACCGCGCTGATCGCCACCAGCACCCCCAGCACCAGCAACATCACCCCGGTGCTGTCCGGTTCAGCCAAAGACAGAAATGAAAACCACGTCCATGCTTCAGTCATTCATCTCCCGGGCGCCATTCGCATCCGCATCCTAACGAAAAAACAGCCGTCTTGCCCAATCCATTGGTTTTAACAATACATTGGTTCGACTTTTAATCATTTTTAGATGAATGGTTCCCGCCTACAATTTCATACAGAAAGGAGTCTCCATGCAAGGACAACCATTAATCGTCACCCAAACAGACCTGGATCGACTCCGCGAACATGTCCGAGCCGCCCGCGGGTCATGGCACTCTTATGTTCCAACCGTGGAAATCCTCGAACAGCGCCTCCGCCGGGCACAGGTGGTCTCCTCCGAAGACACCCCCAGCCAGACCATCACCATGAACACCCGATTCCGAATTCGCTATCCAAAGACCGGCCACGACGAAATCCGCACGCTGGTCTATCCCTGGGAAGCCGATGTGCTTGCGGACAAATGGTCCGTACTCTCTCCCTTTGGCCTGGCAGCCTTGGGCACACAGGTGGGTGATTTCATCTGGTGGAGCGAGGACGACCAGTCCCATACCGCGCGAATCGAGGAAATCTGCTATCAGCCCGAAACCGCGGGTGACCGGCATATGTGATTCGTGAGTAGATCGAAAATAACAGGGGGAACGTCGCAAAACCAGAAAGGAGTTGGACATGCGTATCGATATCTACGGCCTGCCGACCCCATCCGGCGATGCTTTGCGATCCCGCGCACAGACCCGGCTCTGGCTGGCCACCCAGCGACATGCCCACCGGTTGGCATGGGTCAGCGCGTTGTTTACCGAACACAATGGCGACGGGGAGATGCCTCGAACCACCTGTAAAATCGTCGCCTCCCTGCGTCATTGCGGATCGATCGATATCCAACATACGAATATCGATCCATCCATTGCCCTGGATCTGGCGTGCGCTCGCTTTGAACAGGCGCTGGTACGCCTTGCACCGGAGGTGATGGCGGTCGAGATGGGTGAACCCACCCAATGGGAGACACCGGCCTGATCTTCAATTCGCCACGGCGGTCATGGTCATGGCCGCCGTGGCGTCCTACAATGTCCCCCGATGCAACAGTTGACCCCCCGGCAGATCGTATCGGAACTGGATCGCTTTATCGTCGGCCAGGCGGACGCCAAACGGGCCGTCGCCATCGCCATTCGCAACCGCTGGCGGCGACAACAGTTGCCCGAACAGATGCGCCAGGATGTCGCCCCCAAAAACATCATCATGAGCGGCCCCACCGGCGTGGGCAAAACCGAAATCGCCCGCCGACTGGCCGGCCTGACCGGCGCTCCATTCATCAAAATCGAGGCGACCAAATTCACCGAGGTGGGGTATCACGGCCGGGATGTCGATTCGATGATCCGCGACCTGCTCGATTCGGCCATCCAAATGGTTCGCGACGAAATGACCGAATCGATCAAAACCCCGGCCGATGAACACGTTGAGGAGAGACTGCTCGATTGCCTGTTGCCCAAAAACGAAACCACCCTCTCCAGTTTTGAGGATGAGGAGGCCAAATCCAAACGTCAGCGCACGCGCGACAAACTGCGCGAACAGCTCCGCGCCGGTGAACTGGAGGACCGCTTGGTCGAAATCGGCATCGAGGAACGCTCCACCGTCGTCGGCGTGCTGGGGCAGGCGGGCATGGAGATGGATGTGGAATTCCAGAACATGTTCGAGAAGATGCTCCCCACCAAACGGGAGACGCGAAAACTCCCCGTCCGCGACGCCCGCAAGGTGTTGTTCTCCCAGGAAGCCGACAAAATGCTCGACCGCGACAAGATCAGCCGAACCGCCATCGACCGGGTCGAGCAGATGGGAATCGTCTTTCTCGACGAAATCGACAAAATCTGCGGAACCGAATCCAAAAATGGCCCCGATGTCTCCCGTCAGGGTGTCCAGCGCGACCTGCTGCCGCTGGTTGAAGGATCAACCGTCATCACCAAGCATGGCCCGGTCAAAACCGACCACATCCTCTTCATCGCCGCCGGCGCTTTTCACAGTTCCAAACCCTCGGACCTGATGCCCGAACTCCAAGGCCGTTTCCCAATCCGCGTGGAATTGCAGGACTTAACCCGCGACGACTTCGTCCGCATCCTGCGCGAGCCGCAAAACGCCCTGACCAAACAGCAAATCGCCCTGTTGGGCACTGAAGGGGTAAAAGTGCGATTTGATGATGGCGCGATCGAATCGATGGCCCAGATCGCCTACGACATCAACCGCCGCGATCAGAACATCGGTGCCCGCCGGCTCTATACGATCATGGAACGGGTCTTCGAGACCATCAGCTTCGACGCCCCCGACCAGGTTGACAAAAAAATCATCATCACCGCCGACTATGTTCGTCAGCGTCTCTCCGATGTGGTCAAGGATGAGGATTTGAGCAAGTTCATCCTATAAGCCCCTATGGCACTTGCGGATGAACCAGCTCCCACAATGATTCCAACAGCCGATCCAACCCGCGATGGGTGGCACCGGAGATCGGATAAATCTTATTCCCCGGCAATTCCTTGCCGAGTCGATCAATCGCCTCATCGTCCAACGCCAGGTCCATCGTGTTGGCCGCGATGATTTCCGGTTTGGCGGCCAACTCCGGACTGAACGACTCCAACTCCCGCCGAATTATGCGATAATTATCCGCCGGCTCCGACCCATCCAGCGGATACAAATCCAACAGGTGAACAATCACCTTCGTCCGCTCAATATGCCGTAAAAACGACACCCCCAACCCCGCCCCTCCATGCGCGCCCTCGATCAACCCCGGAATGTCCGCCACCACCATCCGTCGATCCGGCCCGATCGCCACAATCCCCAACTGCGGCTCCAGCGTCGTAAATGGATAATCCGCAATCTTCGGTCGGGCGGCCGATATCGCGCTCAACAGCGTGCTTTTCCCCGCGTTGGGCATCCCCACCAACCCCACATCCGCGATTAACTTCAGTTCCAACCGTAAGTTGCGCTCCTGACCCTCGGTCCCCGGCTCCGCATACCGCGGCGTCTGATTCACCGACGACTTGAAATGCCAGTTCCCACGCCCACCCCGCCCACCCTTGGCGATCCTCACCCGTTTGTTCGGCTGATCCAAATCCGCCAACAGCGCTTGATTATCCTTGTCATAAATCAACGTCCCCGGCGGCACGCGGATGACCAGATCCTCCCCGCTTTCGCCGGCCATCTTTTTCCCCATCCCCCCTTCGCCGCGCGGAGCCTTCCAATGGTGTTTACCCGAAAAATCGAGCAATGTATTTTCGCTTGGATCGGCCCAGAAGATGACATCCCCTCCATCGCCACCATCCCCTCCATCCGGGCCACCCTTGGGGATATACTTTTCCCGACGAAACGACACGCACCCCGCCCCACCGTCGCCCGCCTTCACATGGATGACCGCTTCATCAACGAACATGCCGCCACCCGTCAAACAGCAAGACGTGAAACATCAATCGGGCAATTCACCCTGATGGATGCTTCACGTCTTTTGGTTACGAACCGCGCAAACACCGCGCCAATAAATACTTACGCGCCAACCAGCTCGCGCACATGCACTTTGCGACCCTGAAATTCAACCTTCCCGTCGCGCAGGGCAAAAAGCGTGTCATCGCTTCCGATTCCCACGTTGAATCCGGGCATGAATTTGGTGCCGCGCTGGCGGACAATGATCGAACCCGCCGACACCGCCTGCCCGCCATACGCCTTGACGCCCCGATATTGCGGGTTGCTGTCCCGGCCGTTCCGCGTGCTGCCTTGACCTTTCTTATGTGCCATATTTCACCTGTCAGAATACCGAAAAAACCCCCGCCCGGTTCAGGGCGGGGTAAGGAATGTACGGGATTTGGGCTTAAAACTCAAGCCGACGGAATTTTTTGCGATTTACAGTCAAAAATCGGCAATCAAAAACCAAAAATCCCTCACCGCATGATCCATTGTTGCGACTTTTCCACCACCGCATCCGGGCCGCCGAAGGTTTCATCCCCTCGGACCAGGTAGGTGAGCATGAGGGTTTTGCGAAGGATAATCGGCTGGCCATCGGTCCCTTTAACCGGCTCACCCTTGTCGTCTTTGAGATAAACCCACTCACCATTGAGGCCGGTGGCGAAGATGCTGAATTGCCCCATCCGCAGCTTGGGTTCGCGCCAGATGGCGACGCTGTCGATGGCCTGGTCTTCGCCGATGCGAATTTCAGGGCCGACCGACAAGGGAGGCTGGAGCAATTCGTTTTTCGTCCGTGCCTTGATGGCATCAAAGACGGCCGGCGGGATGTTGTCATCACTTCGCGACACCGAACCATCATCCCCCAACATCTCAAACATCGGCAAAAACAACCGCTCTTGCGAGGTGTTGTTGGTCACGGTGTAAGTGACGTACCAATAGGCACTTGCAACCAACTCACCAGGGGCCTTGACGACGATTCGCTGTGGTTGACTGTGGGTAAAACCCAATTCCCAGGAGATGGGATAAGGGCTTGGCTTGGGATATTCGCCTGCCTGCGCGGCGTTGACCAGCAACAGGCCCATCCCCAAGGCCAATAGTAAGCTCAACGGTCGATTCATGGATGTCACTCCGGGCTGGGTTGAAACTTTTGTATTTTGCGCAAACCTTGGCACAAGGTATTCTTACGGCCTGTGAGTGTACTGTCAAATTTATTCAAAAGAGTCGAACCCGTCGCTAATACGATCCTCTGTCGCCCGGCCGAAAAAGAGGAATTTCATCCGGCATTGCGGCTGATTCTCGGCAGCGGAGGCAAGCCGGCCGACGAGGTGGCAGTCGTCGATTTCCTCCGATTCGCCCTTGAACGCAAAATCGGCCCACAAGATATCTGGGTCGCGGTGGCGGACCGGAAAATCCTCTGTGCGATCCTGCCCATGGTCAATCCGGGTCGATCCATGTTGATGCTGGCCCCTTCCTACATCGCGCCAGCCGCCCGCGCCGCCGCCGCTCGATTGATCGATGCCGTCTGTACATCCCACCAGCGTAAAATTCATCTGGCGCAGGTTCTGATCGACCTCGCCGACCCGGCCATCCCCGCGCTATACCAATCCTGCCATTTCAAAACGATGGCCGAGTTGATCTATTTGCAGGCGAACCTCCGCCGTCCGATGCTCCTCCCATCGCTGCCCGAATATTTTTCGTGGCAGACCTATTCATCCTCCATTCACCGCCAATTTTCCGATTCGATTCTGGAAAGCTATCGCGACAGCCTCGATTGCCCCTCGCTCAACGGGATGTGCGACATCGATGACATCATCGCCGGCCACAAGGCCGCCGGCGTTCACGATCCCACGCTCTGGTTCATGCTTCAGGAAAACGGCCATTCACGCGGCGTGCTGCTGCTCAGCCCCTCACCACAGTCCGACACCATGGAACTGGTCTATCTTGGCCTTTGCCCACAGGCGCGTGGCCGGGGATTGTCCGATCTGTTGATGCGCCAAGCGTTGGCAATCACCTCACAACGAAAAGTCGGCCGACTCTCCCTCGCGGTTGATTCACGCAACGCGCCGGCCATCAAACTCTATCACCGCAACGGCATGCAACGCATCTGTTCCAAGCTCGCGCTGATGCGCGACCTGCGCAAGGAAATTCACTAACGCCATATCAGTATTGATCTTGGGCTTTTGGGACAAAAAAAGTCCGATAACCGCACCCATTCATTGGTCCACAGGACATCCACACGACCGATAACAATGTGCATAAAACGTGGAGAAAAAAATTTTTTTTCGCGCCAACTCTGATGCCATCGAGAGTTGCGCCATTGTGAACGGAAAATCCCATAAAGTTTGCCTTGCCAGTACAGACCGCACGGACTACATTTGCCGCCGTCGAGTCAGGGATGAGTTGGTCGCTGTAAAAATTTGATCGCGGCAAATGGCCTGGGCAGGCCGCCCGATCAAGTCTCTCGATGCAGTGACCACACGACACATATCGCAGGATGCGATCTCACGGATGAACAGCCTTTCGCGGCAGGAGGCCGCCCCCGCCGGGGAAATGTCGTCGGCTGGACGAGTTGTCGTCCAACGGCGGGCGGAACGGTTCGCGGATCGACGATGCGCCAGGAGGTGTTCATCATCGATTCGCGCGGGATCAGTCCAGTGCGGCTTCGATAAAAAGTCGCGGGGCTGAATGAGGTTTTAGGGCTTCGGGCCGGAAGGAGTTCAAACGTGAGCTGCATCAGCGCCCACGATACGCAGTTGGCACGACTTGCGGATGCCATCGCACAGCGCGTCGGACCACAACGCTTTCACGTCTGGTTCAACAATTCCACCCGACTGGACCTTCGGCAGGATGGTCTGGAGATCGCGGTCCCCAACGATTTCATCAGCGAGTGGATCGGCAACCATTTCACCCGCCCCATCCAGGAAGCCGCCCACGAAGTGCTGGGCTGCTCGCTTCAGGTGCGGTTCAACGTGGTGCCCCAGTTGTTTGATGTGGAATCCTCCTCCACCACACTCCCCGCTTCCGACAAATCCGACAAAACCGAAAAAGCCACGGCCGAAACCGTCGCCGTCGCCCGTGTGGCGCAGATTCTTCCACCACCCCCCACCACCCGCGGCGGGCGCGATGCCGGATTTGTTCATCTACCCCGCCTGCGTCACGACCTGGACACTTTCATCGTCGGCGCCTCCAACCAACTGGCCTACAACGCCGCCTGCTATGTGGCCGAATTTCCCGGCGTCCAATACAACCCGCTCTTCATCCACGGCAATTGCGGCTTGGGCAAGACCCACCTGCTTCAGGGCCTGTGCCGCAAATTTTCCGAACATCATCCCGCCAAACACTGGATGTACCTGACCGGCGAGGAGTTCACCAATGAATTTCTTTCCGCCCTGCGTGCCAATCGACTGGACAGTTTCCGCCGTAAAATGCGCGACCTGGACCTGCTGGTGATCGACGATGTGCATTTTCTGGCCGGCAAAAAGGCGACGCAGGAGGAATTCCTGCACACCTTCAACGCCATCGAAGCCATGGGCCGACAGGTTGTCATGGTCTCCGACAATCACCCCAAATTGATCGAGGAATTCGGCGAATCGCTGGTCAACCGCTTCGTCAGCGGCATGGTCGTCCGCATCGACCCTCCCAATTACGCGATGCGCTGCGACATCCTTCGCGAACTGGCCCATCGCCATCGCATCAACCTTTGCGAGGATGTCGTCAACTGGGTCGCCCGCCGGGTGACGCAAAACGTGCGCGAACTCGAAGGGGCCATCACCCGAATCAACGCCCACGTCAATCTCAGCGACCGGCCGGCCGATGTCGAACTGGCCCAACAGGCGCTGGGCGATCTGGACCGCCAGCTTGTGGCCCCGATCAAACCCGAAAACATTTTGCAGGCTGTCTGCAATTATTTCGCGCTGGAACACAAGGACCTGATGTCCGGCCGTCGTCAGCGCACCATCAGCCTCGCCCGCTCGGTGGCGATGTTCCTGGTCCGCAAGACCGCCAAGCTCTCCTTCCCCGAAATCGGCATCCGCATGGGCAAGCGCAACCACTCCACGGTCATCAGCGCCTGCCGACGCATCGAACGCGCCGTCCACAAAAACGAACGCCTCATCTGGACCAGCCCCGTCGGCGACCGCGATGAAGAAGCCGCTGAATTGATCCAACGCCTCGAAGAACACAGCCGTGCGTTGAATTAACTCCTCCCTCTCCCTGTAATCAGGGAGAGGGCTGGGGAGAGGGTTCTTCGCATTTTTTTGGCAACCCCCTCACATCCAATTCTCCCCTCCCCCATTCCCGCTATAATCCCCGCCCATGCCCCTCCCGCAAATCCCCCCCCACCTCGCCCCCTGGGTCTACTACCTCTGCGTCGGCCTCGCCGTCTTGATCGTCGGCATCAGCAAGGCCGGCTTCGGCGGCGGCGTGGGCATCCTCGCCATCCCACTCATGGCACTGGTCGTTGGCGCCGACAAGATGCTCGGCATGATCCTGCCGCTGTTGATCGCCTGCGACATCTTCAGCAACCTCCATTATCTGGGCGAATACGACTGGCCGCGACTGCGCCGATTGATTGTCGGCGCATTGGTCGGCGTGGTGGCCGGAACCATCATTCTCAAGCTCCTGCGCGGCATGCCGCCGACCGGTTATGGCCGGGCGATGAACCTCATCATCGGCATCATCTGCCTGGCGGTGGTGGCGATGCATGCGTGGCGACTGACCGGATTTGACCTGCCGACGCTTCCATCCCACCCGGCCTCGGCCATCACGGTCGGGGTGATCGCCGGAACCGTCTCCACCATCAACAACTCCGCCGGCCCCATCGTCACGGTCTATTTATTGCACGAAAAACTCCCCAAACGAATGATGATGGGAACGCTGCTCCTCTATTTCCTGATCATCAACTGCACCAAAGTCCCCACCTATGTCGCCTATGGCTTCATCAGCCGACAAACCCTGCACGATTCGATCTGGTTTGTTCCGCTGATCCCCATCGGCACGCTGATGGGCGCATGGATGAATCGCCGAGTGCCGGAAAAACCATTCGCCGCGGTCCTGTACATCGCCGCCGCCGTCGCGGCCGGGGCGATGATTTACAAGGCGGTTGCATGAAAATCTATTGAATGACCGAATGAACCACCGTCAGCTCTTCCAGACGCTGGTCCACGGTTTTGCACGCCGATATCGCCTCATACCGCTGCAATGCCCGCAGCATGTCATCCATATACCCCCCCGGCCGCTCCAGATGCCAGGTGTCCAGCAACCGGCTCACCAGAATGTCGTGCGACCCATCATACAGGCAATACCGGTGCATCGATTCGGGCAACAATTCCGGATAAACCCCCGTGTCCGGCACGATCGGCCAGCACCCCGCCACCAAACCCCGCACCAGATGGTGATCGGCCGTCGCATCGATTTTCGCGCTGAGAATCAATCCCGCCTCATGCAATGCCTCGATCTGCTCGGCCTCGTTGATCTCGCTGACGGCGCGCCTTGGAAACTGCTCCGACAATCCATTGGCCGGCCCCACCGTTATCAACGAAAATTTCTCGTTTCGCCGGTGTAATGTCCCCAACGCCGCGTTCAACAGGGGGATGTCGGCGTCGCGGGTATCAATGAAAATGGTCCGTTTCTGCCGGACAATCGACCGCCCTTCCACCAGCTCATGCACCGCCGCAAGGTCCATCGGCGGATGGATCAGATGCGCCTTGGCCGCCAGTTCCGGCATCGGGTTGCGCGTGGACAGCTCCGTGTGCTTTTCCACCAGCGCCGATGCCCTGGCCAGAAAAGTCCGCAGATGAAACAATGAATTAAACCAGATTTCGACGGCGGCCGTGGCCGTGTTCAGATTCACCAGATCCAGCGGCGTGTCGCGCCGACTGGCGGGATCGGGCAGTTGGTTGCTGTGAAAATAGACCACCGAGGGCTTTCGCGACAATTCCGGCGTCAGCCTGAACATATCCGCCAGATTCATCGCCTCGCTGGTGAAAAGCAGGTCGATGCGCCGGGCCGTGCTGCGTGAAATCTGTTCGGCAAACCAGTGCGCCGCCGCCGTCAGCCGCCGTTCAATCCGTCGCGGCGGCAGCTTCAACAGCGTCCAGCGATGTCGGCTGTGCCGGATGATCGTCTCCAGCATGGAGCGTCGAATCCCCCCGTAAAACGGCTCCAGGGCGAGAATGTCCAGTTGTGTTGACATGGCCGTATGTCCCGCGTCCATGCGGTGGCTGTTCGATCATCGACCCGTTCGATCCGGCGAACCTCGCGATGCGCCGATCGCCCTACATCCGCTCCAGCAGCAATCCCTTCAGCCGGTCCACCCCAACCCGCTCCTGCTTCATCGAATCGCGCTCCCGCAGCGTCACGGTCTGATCCTGCGCCGTCTGTCCATCCACCGTGATGCAAAACGGCGTCCCCGCCTCATCCTGCCTGCGATATCGCCGCCCCACCGCTCCCTTTTCATCGTAAAAAACCGCGAAGTGCTTTTGCAGGTCCTTGTAGATCGCCATCGCACGCTCGGGCATCCCATCCTTTTTCACCAGCGGGAAGACCGCCGCCTTGACCGGAGCGAGCCGCGGATGCAGCCGCAACACCGTGCGCGTGTCCTGTTTGCCGCTCTCCTCATCCGTGATCGTCTCCTCGGCAAACGCCTCGCACAAAAACGCCAGCAACGACCGCGTCGCACCGGCCGATGGCTCGATCACATGCGGGATGAACCGTTCCTTTTTCTCATCATCGAAATAAGTCAAATCCTTGCCCGAAAACTGCATGTGCTGTTTCAGGTCATAATCCCCGCGGTGCGCGATCCCTTCCAGTTCGCCCCAGCCCCATGGAAACAGATATTCCACGTCGCTGGTCCCCTGCGAATAGTGCGACAGCTCATCGGCGGCGTGTTCGCGAAGCCGCAGCTTGTCACCTTTCAATCCCAAATCCTGATACCACTTGAACCGCTCATCGCGCCAGCGCTGATACCATTCCGCGCTGCTGCCGGGGTGGCAGAAAAATTCGATCTCCATCTGCTCAAATTCGCGGCTGCGGAAGATGAACTGCTTGGGCGTGATCTCATTTCGGAAGCTCTTGCCGATCTGTGCGATCCCAAACGGAACCTTGATGCGGGTCGAGTCCACCACGTTCTTGAAATTGACAAATATCCCCTGCGCCGTCTCCGGCCGCAGATAGACCTGCGTGGCATTCTCCTCGATCGGCCCGACGAAGGTCTTAAACATCAAGTTGAACTTGCGCGCCTCGGTCAACTGACATTCGCCAAATTCCCCCGGATGTTTCGACGGCTTGCGCGGGCACTGGCTTTCGGGAATCTGGTCGGCTCGGAACCGCGACTTGCATGTTTTGCAGTCCACCAGCGGGTCGGTGAAATTGTTCTCGTGGCCGCTCGCCTGCCAGACCGTACGCTGCATCAGGATGGCGCTGTCCAGCCCAACGATGTCCTCGCGGCTGGTCACATTGTCGTGCCACCAGGCGTTTTTGATGTTGCGCAACAGTTCCACACCCAGCGGGCCGTAATCCCATGTGCCGTTCAACCCGCCATAAATTTCCGAACCCGGAAAGATGAACCCCCGGCGCTTGCACAACGAAACCAGCTTCTCCATGACGGTGGTGTCGGCCATGTGAACTCTCCAAAAAAGATCGGCATCCCACATCGACGCCCGGCATTCGGCCGGCCCGTCGGGCCGGTTTGAATGAAAGGCGACTGATGCCGATGCCGTTCGATGCTTGCCGTATTGCCGCGTTGATCAGGCTGTCTTGGCCGATGCCGCCGCCTTCGCCGCGTTCAATCGCTTGGCCAGCCTGCTGCGCCGACGGGCGGCGGTGTTCTTGTGAATCGTCCCCTTGGCGGCGGTCCGATCCAGCTTCTGCGCGGTCTTGCTCAACTCCGCCTCCGCTTTGGCCCAATCGCCCCCGGCGATGGCGCTCTGGAAGCTCTTGACCTGATCCTTCACCAGTTCCTTGCGGGAACGGTTGCGTGCCCGCCTTTTGAGGCTCTGGCGGATGCGTTTCTTGGCCGATAAAGAATGTGCCACTATCGTCTCCTGGATTACCTTTCATGGACAAAAGCCCCATCCACGGGTCTTTTGCCAAGGGCGGAGTAGTCTAGCGATAATTTCAACCCTGTCCAGCGGCGACCAACCGCTCACGTCCCGTTCGCCTGCACCCCGCTTCGCAGCTTTTTGATGCGGGTTTGCACGTCCCGATAGTTGAAATCCCACTGCGCCACCTGGCTGTAACTGCGCAGCGCGGTCTGCAAATCCCCTTTTTCCTCCAGCGAACGGGCATACCAATACACCATGTCCTTGGCCTTGTCGTCGCCGCGAACTGGATATTCATCCATGCACGCCTTGAGCGTGTCGGCCGCCTCCTCCACAAACCCGGCCTCCAAAAACGCCCTTCCCAGCAAAATACCGGAATTCACGCGATGCTTGGGGTCCTGCCGGGCCTGCTGAAAGACCGGAATCGCCTCCCCATACCGCTCCAGCATGAACAGCCGCCGGGCCATCTCAAAACGAATGCTCATGTCCGTGGGGTAATTTTCGGCCCACAGCTTGTATTCCGTCAATTCCTGCTCATATCGCCCGCGTAAAAACTCGCGGTATTCCTTCTTCAACGTCTCGTCGTTGGATGATGCCTGAATCTCCTGCCGCATTTTCCGATCCTGACGGGCCAAATCCGCCAGCCGAATCCGCCCGATGGTATGGCGAAACCGAAATTGCTTGGTTTTCTCATAAAACCCCTCCAGCAACTCAATCGCACGGGCATCGTCTTCCTGAGTCTCAATCCGTACCAGCGCATCCACCAGCTTCATCAGCTTGCCCGCTTCATCCGGCTCGGCCTGAAACTCCTTCTCCGCATCCAAAACCGACCGACGCATCGAATCGTTGCTGCGGACATCCCTGTCTTCCTGCATCAGCTTGTCCTGCAGATCGACATTGCGGACGCTGTCTCGGAAACTGCCCGATTGCCCATATTTGCCGGCGTCCATCGTGTCCTGCGCGCCCAGATTTTTCATAATCTGGTGCAAATCCATGTCGTCCGGCCGGAGCATCACCGCATATTGGCACGCCTCGGTGGCCCGCTTCCATTGCTTGATGTCAATGTAAATGTCACGCAACGCAATGAACTTGTTGTAATCCGGCGGCGGCTTGGTCGAATCCGCATTGGCCTTCTGCAAAATCGGCCCAACCCACAACACCGTGTCGTAAAACCCACCCTTGTGCGCGCTCTGAATCAGGGACAACATATACTCGGTGTTGCCCGGATCGTACGCCAGCAGCTTTTCGGCATTCAACAGGTTTTGTTTGTCATCCTTGCCCGGCTTGAGCTTCATCCGCTCAAACATGCCTAAAGCCTTGCCGCCGCTGGCTTTACGCTTGAGCGAAATGTCCCGCATCGCCTGATGCGCATTGACTTCCTCAGGGTCCAACGCCAAGCCCTGAAGGTACATCTCAATCGCATACTCGTAGTTGCCGGTGTCGGCTACGGTCTTGGCGCGATCGAAAAAAACCTTGGCTTTCTTGCGGTCCTCATCGGGAATGTCGTGATAACCTTGCGGAATCTGTGCCACGATGCTCTGTTCCTTGCGTTAGACGGGCCCTGCCACCCATCGCTAGCCGGCCGATCCCCTGTTCTCATCGACCAACAAGCCTTTAAGTGATTATAGGTCCGACAGATTACGCGACACAGGTTGAAGCTGTCAACAAATTGGCATACTGTTTCGCCAGAACACTTTATGTACGACAACCTCAAAATCATCACCTATCCCGACCCCCGCCTCAAACAACCGAGCGTGCCGGTTTCGGACTTTAATGAAAACTTGCGACAGCTTGTCACACGCATGTTCGAGCTGATGCGCCAAGCCAAAGGCGTCGGCCTGGCCGCCCCGCAGGTGGCGCAAAACATCCGCCTGTTCGTCATGAACGCCACCGGCCAGCCGGAAGATGACCGGGTCTACGTCAATCCCATCCTGAGCGAAGCAGATGGGGATGAGGAGGCAGAGGAAGGATGCCTGAGCATCCCCGGCCTGAGCGTCAACGTCATCCGCAGCAAACACCTGCGCATGCAAGCCCATGACCTGCAAGGCAACCCCATCGACCAGTCGGCCAGCGGATATCTGGCTCGCATCTGGCAACACGAATACGACCATCTCAATGGCACGCTCCTCACCGACCGAATGGGACCGGTGGCCAAACTGGCCAATCGAAGGTTGCTGCGGGAATTGGAAGAAAAATACGCCGCCGAGCATCCCACTCCATCGCCACGAAAACCCACAAAAAAGAGATAAAAGAGCAACATGCCAATGATCCCGTTACGACTGATTTTTGCCGGCAGCGGGGAATTTGGTTTGCCGACATTGAGAGCCTTAGCCTCCGCAGGACATGAGTTGGTGCAAATTTACAGCCAACCAGACCGCCCGGCCGGTCGAGGGCGAAAAATGCTCCCCACGCCGATAGCGCAGGCCGCACTGGATCATTCCTGGCCACTGGTTCGCACCGAAAATATCAACGCCGAAACCCTTCCCAATGCCGACCTGATGGTGGTGATCGCGTTTGGGCAAAAGCTGAGCGAACCCGTCACCCACCACCCGCGCCTGGGAGCCATCAACCTGCACGCCTCGCTATTGCCCAAACACCGCGGCGCGGCCCCGATCAACTGGTCGATCCTTAGCGGCGATACCGTGACCGGAAATTCGGTCATTCGCATGGCTCAGCGTATGGACGCGGGGGCGATTCTGGGGCAATCGCAAACGCCAATCGCCCCAACCGAAACGGCCGGCGAACTGCACGACCGGCTGTCGGCCGATGGGGTGGAATTGATGTTGGAAACAATCCATCGCCTGGCCAATGAATCAGCCGTAGAATTGCCACAAAATGAGTCTTTGGCAACACTTGCGCCAAAATTGTCCAGAACATCCACCATTCTGGATTTCAGCCGTCCAGGGGCTGATATTTGCCGACAGATTCGGGGTTTATACCCATGGCCGGGATGTCGGGTGCGTCTGCTGGAAGCAACCGGCAAGGAAATTGGACGGTTGACACTGGCAACCGCACAGCCGATTACTGACAGGCAAGGTCATCCGGGCGAAATCGATCCTTCAGGTCGAATTGGCGTCGGGGATGGAATGATCGAAATTCTCAGTTGCCAACCTGAAGGGGGCCGGCGGATGCTGTTGGCCGAATATCGCAATGGCCACCCCTGGCCCGCCGGCGGCAGGCTGGAATCGATCGCATAATCACATAAGTTCATGTCCCAATCGCATTTATGTCGATGTGCAGATCGATATGACGTGGTTCATCGGACTGGGTATCGTGCTTTGCGCCTGGGGGTTTTTGACCGTTTTGGGCTCGGAGCGCACCCGGCTGATCCAGAAAATGCAGCAGGATTGGCGTCGGGAGCAGATTTTGGCCGCCAAACAGGCCGCTGACGCCTCCAAATAAAACATTTCTGAAAATTGTGTGTGGGATTACACTTATGGATGGGACAGGCTCTAAAATGAGATAGGTTCTACCAGCGAGGTTCACCATGGATCAGCGCAAATCCACTAAAGGCACATGGATATTTCTGGTGCTGCTATTGTTGTCGATTGGACTGTGCGTGGTGGGGTATTGGCTGGCCAATTCACATGGGCAATGGGCGCTGTTGGCGGGCGGATGCCTCAGTGTCATTTTCACCTTGGCGGCTTGGGCAATCACATCCGTGCTGGCCAACGGGCGCACGGCGGTCCAGCAGCGCAATCAGGAATTGCTGGTTGGCCTGGGCGAACAGATGCGACATCTGGGGGAGATTCTCAACCAGATTTGCGAACAACAACTCATCAGCGACCGTGCCAAGTCGGTCGCGTTTCGTTCGCGCGAGCGAGAGGCGGTTCGACGGGCGATCGAGGAGGACATCACCGCCGGCGATTGGGATGCGGCCAATGCCTTGGCAGTCGAGATGGAAACCGTCTTTGGTTATCGCCAGGAGTCGGTGCGTCTGCGGGATGAGATCGCCCAAAAGCGGCAGGATATATTACGCCGGGAAGTGGCGGAGGTCTCGACGCTCATCGACGGGTATATGCGATCCGAACAATGGTCGGCCGCACAAAAAGAGGCCGAAAAGCTGGCCCAGAGTTATCCCAACGACCAGATGGTAAAAAAACTGCCGCAGGAGATCGAATCGCGCCGACAGGCATTCAAAAAACAATTGCTGGACCAGTGGCACGAATCGGTCCATCGTCGGGACATCGACGGGAGCATCGGCATCCTCAAAAAGCTGGACACCTACCTGTCACCGGCCGAGGCCGAATCGATGCAGGAATCGGTGCGTGGCGTCTTCAAGGCCAAGCTGGACAACATGCGGGTGCAATTTTCGGCCGCGGTGCAGGATCATCACTGGGCCGAAGCCATCCGCGTGGGCGATGCGATCATGCGGGATTTCCCCAACGCCAAAATCGCACAGGAAGTCCGTGAAAAAATGGCCGCGCTGCGCGAGCGCGCCAATGTTGAAGCCACCCAGCCGGCGGGAGTTTGAGATGCCAATCCATCTCATAACCCAATGAGCCAACCCCGGCGAAAAACCACTCGAAAAAAAGCCGCCAAAAAATCCTCCCTATCGGCCGCGAGACCCATTTACATCCTCTCCGATTCCACAGGCAACCTCGCCCGTCATATGCTGACGGCGATTTTGACGCAGTTCCCCGAATCGTCATTCACATTGCGAACATGGACATTTTTGCGAACCAAAGAACAAATTCATCAAGCCTTGAAATCGGCCGTTGATGACAAGGCGATCATCTTTCATGCGATGGTGTCGGACGAGGACAAACAGCACATTGCCAATCATTGTCGGCAGCTTGGGTTGTCTCAATGCGATTTGACAGGTGGATTTGTAGAGTTTTTATCAAGCCATTCAGGGGTGATGCCAACCGCCAATCTGGGCCGTCTGCATTTCACCAGCCACGAATATCACCATCGTATCCGATCACTGGAATTCACACTGGATCACGACGATGGGCTGGGATTGGAGACGATCCACAAGGCGGACCTGGTTCTGACCGGCGTGTCCCGCACCAGCAAAACGCCCACCAGCATCTATCTGGCGCAGCAGGGTTATCGCGTGGCCAATGTGGCGCTGGCGATGGGCATCGATCCGCCGGCACAATTGCTGGCGTTGAAGGAAAAGGTGGTGGGACTGGTGATCGATCCGATGCAACTGTCCGAAATCCGCACCAACCGCCAAACCGGCTGGCGGATGGGAAACACCAGCTACAACGATCCGCAATCCGTCTCCCGCGAGGTTGCCTGGAGCAAAAAGCTGTTTGTATCGCGGGGGTGGCCGATTCTGGATGTCACCGATCAGGCGATCGAGGAAACCGCCGCGCGAATCGTGAACCTGCTGCGGCTGGAAAAACCATTTATACCGCCAAATCCCCCATACATTTGATCTTGGCCGTGACATTCAGATCCGAAAATAGGTGAATTCAATTTAGAGGCGCAACACAGCCCGATATATCGGGACGGGTCCAATATATTTAAGTGGATATATCGGGACAGGTCCTAATGGCACTAAATCTAGCGTCGGCGATTTTCGTCTCGCCTGTAAATCTTTGAGTAAAAAGCAGTTGCGCGGTGGTTGGCGCAAGCCAAGGCCTCCTGGATGATGTGGTCGTCTC
>JADLBV010000005.1 GCA_020847545.1 Phycisphaerales bacterium | reverse complement strand
TCAATCCGCAGACCCGGACGCGATCCAACATCGCCGCCAAGAACGCGGCCCGTGTTCAAATCGTGACGTTGGCTTCCAACTACGCCAAGATCATCGACGGAACCCCCACCGTCACGGATGCCCAGAAGATCGCCCTGGGGTTGAATGTGCGCAAGACCCCCGCGCCCATCCCCGCGCCAACCGAGGCGCCGGCGGTGGATTTGGTTTCGGTGGTCAACCGGACCGTCACGATCCATGTGCACGACTCGGCCGTCTCCAACAAACGGGGCAAACCGGCCGGCGCTACGGCCGCGTGGGTCTGGACGTTTGTTGGGGCCAACTACCCCACCGATCCGGCCGCGTGGCAGTTTCAAGGGTCGGCCACCAAGGCCAGACATGAGATCACCTTCGCCGACTCGGTCGCTTCGGGACAGCCTGTTTGGATTCGTTGTGCGTGGATCAATGCCAAGCAGGAGACCGGGCCGATGAGTCTGCCGATCACCACCAACATCCAGGGTGGCGGCGCATCGGCAGTGGTGCAGGAGATCAAGATCGCGGCGTAACCACACGCCGGATGATCGGATGATCCTGTTCGATTAGATGATTCCCAGTCGCCAGTGATTGGCCGTCGGCGGTTGTGCCGGTGGTCGATCCCTGGCAACTTTTCTTTTTCATTCGGGCCATTGTCTGAAAAACTCCGGCCCATCATGGAGTACATGCGTTTTCAGACAGAGCCTGAATGTCAGAATGAATCCGTGACAGTTGCCGGTTTGTCAGGCCGAGTTGCCCGTCGTACCATCGGCAAGCATGGGAACCGCCACTTTTCGTGATTTTATTGATGTCCTGCAGCGTGAAGGGGAACTGGCCCGCGTCGCGACGCCGGTTTCGCCGATCCTGGAAATATCGGAAATTTGCGACCGGATCAGCAAGTCGCCCGCGCCCCATCCGCATCAGGAGTTGGATCGTTCGCCGGCGGCCAATCTGGGGGGGCGGGCGCTGCTGTTTGAAAATGTGCGGGGTTCGGACATTCCGGTTGCCATCAACACCTTCGGCAGTTATTGGCGGGTCAACAAGGCGTTGGGGACGAATAATCTCGAAGCGCTGGCCGGGCGGGTGCAGCAACTGATCAAGCCGGAAATCCCCACCACGTTGCTGGAGAAGATGAAAAAACTGCCTGATTTGATCAAGATGGGGAGTTTTCCGCCAAAGATCGTCCGCAATGGAATTTGTCAGCAGGTGGTGCATGAGGGGGAGAAGGCGGACCTGACCCGGTTGCCGATCATTCAATGCTGGCCGTTGGATGGGAATCTGGATTCGGGGCAGGTGTTGGAGCCGGATCAGATGAGGCACGTCAACCAGCGCGGCAGCGGGAGATACATCACGCTGGCCGGCATTCATACGATCAACCCGGAAGATGGTTCACGCAACATCGGCATGTATCGCGTGCAGCAGTTTGGCCCGCGACTGGCCGCGATGCACTGGCACATGCACCATGATGGGGCGAGGCATTTTCGGCTTTGGAAACGCAAGGGGAGGAAGATGCCGCTGGCGATTGTGCTGGGAGGTGAGTCGGTTTTGCCCTATGCGGCCACGGCGCCGCTGCCGCCGGGGGTGGAGGAGCTGCTGTTCGCCGGATTTCTGAATGGGACCGGCATTGAGCTGGTGGCGTGCAAGACCATCGACCTGAATGTGCCGGCCAACGCGGAGATCGTCATCGAAGGATATGTCGATCCGGATCAACGGCTGATGGAGGGGCCGTTTGGGGACCACACGGGGTTTTATTCGCTGGCACACTGGTATCCGGCGTTTCATGTCACGGCCATCACCCATCGGCGCGACCCGATCTATCCGACGACGATCGTGGGCAAGCCGCCGATGGAGGATTATTTTCTGGGGAAGGCAACCGAGCGGATTTTTCTGCCGCTGCTGCGGATGATTATTCCGGACATCATCGATTATTCGCTGCCGATCAGCGGGGTGTTTCACAATTGTGCGTTCATCAAAATCCGCAAGGAATATCCGTTTCAGGCACGCAGGGTGATGCACGCGATCTGGGGGGCCGGGCAGATGGCGCTGACCAAGTTCATCATCGTGGTGGATGAACATGTGGATGTCCACAACGAGCAGGATGTGCTGTTTCACCTTTTCAGCAACTGCGACCCGGCCCGCGACAGCGAGATCGCCTATGGGCCGGTGGACATCCTGGACCACGCCGCCCCGGACACCGGCGCGGGATCCAAAATCGGCTTCGACGCCACCGCCAAAACCGCGGCCGAAGGCAAGGTGCGCCCCTGGCCGGCGGAATTGCAGATGGATGATGCGACGAAGGAATTGGTTACGCGAAGGTGGAGGGAGTATGGGCTGTAGAACCGGCGGTGCGATTCTAATTTGAATTCATCATCCTACAATCTTATTCCATTCCGGTTGAAGTGACATTTGCTATCGCTAAAATTACTGAAATTATCTGACGGAGAATATCATATGGCTGAAATGAAACTAGACACGAAGGATCGGCTAATACTGAGCAACCAGTACAAGATTCTCGAATCGCTCTACCCCAATGAGGCTTGCGACTACAAGCAGCATCGGACGATCGTGGAGCACGGTTATGAGCTTTTCTATTCGGAACTTACTACACATATTTACGACGGCCTAAATGACAACCATTGTAGGGAAGTCCTCGATATTCTTGAAATGTATCGGCGACTCAGTTGCGACTACAAGCAACTTAAGGATAGAGGCGATATCAATGCAACCGACGTCAAGTTCGGAGGCTTCGACGGCAACAATGAATCTTCTTACCTGCTGTTCCACGAATTCTTGATTGAACAGGGAAAGTTCTCGGAGTCGCCCGCTGGCAATAGCCACACTCCGTCGCTTGCGATCTACCGCCGAATGCTTGAGGAATGGAAACCGCGTCGCAACAAGGATCAGTTGAATTTGGCTGATATTCAGGCGATTGTGAAGGCACGAATTCATCCGGATAATCGGTAATCGCAGCCAAGATGATACGTCATGAAGAATTTTGCCCAATACTGCAAATTATTCAATCTTCTATTTGTCATTTTTATTTGCTGACGTGAAGGAAACTGCCTGATCGATTCCTGTATTGGACAGCCAATGAATCCCTGACGACCAAAACCATCATCCTTCACAATCACCTTTTGGCTGCGTGACCTCAACAAGCGCACGGAACGTACTACGGATGAATTGAGAATGCCTCTGGTTTCCAGTCTCCAGTTTCCAGCACCGAGCTACAGCCACCTCCGGGAATCGAACCCGGAACCCCCAGTTTACAAAACTGGTGCTCTGCCAATTGAGCTAAGGTGGCGGCGGACATCCTCACGTTTTTCAGACTACTGCACGATCTCCAGAATCTTGAATTCCATCGTCCCGCGCGGGGCTTTGACCTTAACGGTGTCGCCGATGCGCGCCTTCATCAGGGCTTCGCCCATGGGACTGTTGGCCGAGACCGGCAGGACATCGCTGTCGGCCGATGGAGGTTGCGCCTCGCCCACCAGGCGGACGAGTTGTTCGCTGTCGTCGTCCAGGTCCAGCAGCTTGACGGTGTGGCCCAGGAAGACCACATCCTCGGGCACATGTTCGTTGGAGACCACCGACAGGTTTTTGATCTTCGCCTCCAGTTCCGCCAGGTCGCGCTCGATCTGGCGGTTTTCCTCCTTGGCGAAGTGGTATTCGGCGTTTTCGGACAGATCGCCCAGGCTCGCCGCCTTGCGGATGCGATCCTGCACGTCGATTTTCTGTTTGTACAGGTCCTCGCGTTTTCGCTCCAGTTCCGCTTTTTCCGCCGCACTGACAATCTGCATGATAAACAACTCCTGTAACATCCGGCCGGGGCGGGCCGATTTCATGCCAAATGACAAAAAAGGCCTTACAAAAACACGAACCACCGCGGGGTTGGCGCGGTGGCGTCTTCTGCGGTCAATGTTGAATCATATCCCATCAAATGGGATTGGCAAACCCGTGGCGGCGTGAACTTTTGACAATTTATTGCTCTGATTTGACGCCTTGGCCGTCATCGGTACACTCTTTGGACCTGTTTTTTGAGTTGGAGCAACGTATGTCCTTTAATTGCGTGGTCGTCACCCCCGAACAACAAGCCCTCAATGAAACCATCGCGCAGGCGATCATCCCGGCCCACGATGGGCTGGTGGGCATATTGACCGACCGCGCCCCGCTGCTGGTGAAAATCGGCGTCGGGCCGCTGCGGCTGGATCTGGCCAATGGTCAAAAACAGTATTTCTTCATCGAGGGTGGCATTGCCCAGATGAAGGACAACAAGCTGACCATCCTCACCAACGAGGCGATTCCCGCCTCCGAAATTGACGCCGAAACCGCCCGCGCGGAGTTCGCCGAAGCCACCGCCCGGCGTGCCACCGACCAGGCCTCGCAGGAACAACGCCAGCGGCAACTGAATCGGGCCCGCGCCAAACAGCAACTGGCGAAGAAGTAACCGATATTCCGGTGAAGGCTTGATACACAGGTATCCAAATTGGAAGGCGATGGCCTTCCAATTTTGTTGCGCTTTTTGATAAAATCACCCAACTCCGATGAATACAAAAACCTTCGCAGCGGTCGCACTGAACAACAAGGATTATCCATCCTTTGGCGCCAAGCTGGAGGAGGCGGTTCGATGGGTTGATTTCGCGGCCAAACAGGGGGCGGATCTGGTGGTGCTGCCCGAAGCATTGAATTTGTACTTTGGCGATGGGGATTCTGCCAACATGCCGTCGCTGGCGGAGGCGGCGCTGGATGATTGGCAGAATCAAACCCGCCCGTTGATCGAGTCGGCCGTACGGAATCAGGTGGCCGTCACTGTGCCGGTGATTGTGCGGGATGAGGGACGATTGCGAAATTGCTTTTACCTGCTTGACAAAAACGGCAAGACCCTGGGGCGGTATGACAAACGATGCCCCACTCCCGAAGAACTGGATGCGGGGGTCGTTTCGGGAAATACGCCTTTGATCGAATGGGAGGGGATCAAAATTGGCGGGGCGATCTGTTTTGACTGCTATTTTCCTGATGTTTTTCGTCATCAGGCCGATGCGGGGGCACAGGTTTTTATCATGCCCAGCCTCACCCCCGGCGGCGACCATCTGAAATACAACGCCCTGGCCAATTCGACGCCGATCGTTCTAGCCTACCCCGCCTACAGCCAGATCATCGACGTGGATGGGCGTGAACTGGCCGGCGGCGGGTATCGCAATGAAACGCTGCGATTTGGCTTTGGCTCGCCGGTGGTGCTGGCCACGATCAATTTCGACCGTGTGGTGCTTTATGCCAACCACAACCAGTCAAAAATCGTCGATCTGCAGCAAACGTACGGCAAAAAAATCGCCGTGCGGTTCGATCAACCCAATTGCCTGTTTGTCGTCGAATCACGGTCGGAAGATCTGACCATGAATGAGGTGATGAAGCGATTTGACCTGATCAGCCAGCGCGATTATTTCCGTCAGTACGCAAGCCATAAAGCACGCTCTTGAAAATAGTTATGGAATTGTTGATCGCCGGGGTTGTCGGTTATTCAACTAACAATTCCGCGCGGAGTCCCCTTGCCGAACCATTGCGATTGTTCGCATGATGTTCGGTATGGAAGAGCGAGAGTATTCATATCGGGATGCGCTGCCGCGCGGGCAGGCGCATCGTCGCGGGGCGGGGATCAATCCGGGCAATCGATTTGAATCGATTCGGCTGCATGTACTGGGTGAGGAGCTGGACCGTCAGTGGGTTGAGCATCAGGAGGCCGATGGGAAGCTGCAACGTGTGGAACGGCAGGTCTTTTTTGATCGCACCCAGCGGATCATCAACCAGGTGTCATCGACGGCCGATGTGCCGTTCGATTTTACCTTAAACCCTTATCGCGGATGCGAGCATGGGTGCATTTATTGTTTTGCCCGGCCGTACCATGAATTTCGTGAGCGCTGCGTGAACTACACCGGCGTTATCGAGTGGAGTTTTTTCCACTCATCGGGCAGCCACTGGGATAGCCGGCTCATCGGCATGTCGGGGAGGTTGGTCAGCAGGTGCGTCAGATAGCGTTG
>JADLBV010000004.1 GCA_020847545.1 Phycisphaerales bacterium | reverse complement strand
GGCGTGACGGTGGCCAAGGAGATCGAGCTGCCGCAGCCGTTTGAAAACATGGGCGCCAAGCTGGTCAGCGCGGTGGCGAGCAAGACCGGCGACGTGGCCGGCGACGGAACCACCACCGCGACCGTGCTGGCCGAGGCGATCATGAGCGAAGGGTTGAAATACATCACATCGGGCGTCAACCCGGTGCTGGTGCAGCGCGGCGTCCTCAAAGCCGCCGATGTGGCGGTCGACGCGATCACGGCCTTGTCCAAAAAGGTCAAGGGACGCGAGGATTACAAGCGTGTCGCCACCGTCAGCGCCAACGGCGATGAACACATCGGCGACCTGATGGCGGATGCGATGGAGAAGGTCGGCAAGGAAGGCGTCATCACGGTGGATGAAGGCAAGAGCACCGAATCGGTGCTGGAATACACCGAGGGGATGCAGTTCGACAAGGGGTATCTGTCCCCTTATTTCATGACCAATCCCACCACGCTGGAAGCAATTCTGGAAAACTGCCTGATTTTGCTGCATGAAAAGAAGATCAGCAATCTGGCCGAACTGCTGCCGTTGCTCAACAAGGTGGTGACGGGTGGCCAACCGCTGCTGATCATCGCCGAGGATGTTGATGCCGAGGCATTGGCGGCATTGGTGGTGAACAAGCTGCGAGGCGTATTAAACATCTGCGCGGTCAAAGCCCCCGGCTTTGGCGACCGGCGCAAGGCGATGATGGGTGACCTGGCCACCGTGACCGGCGGCAAATTCATCAGCGAAGACCTTGGCTTGAAGCTGGAAAACGTCGAGATCGAAGACCTCGGTTCGGCCAAGCGGGTTGTGGTGGACAAGGACAACACACTGCTGGTTGAAGGGGCCGGCAAAAAGAAGGACATCGAAGGGCGTTCCGATCAGATTCGCCGTCAGATCGAGACGACCACAAGCGATTACGACCGCGAAAAGCTACAGGAACGTCTGGCCAAACTGACCGGCGGCGTGGCCGTCATCAAGGCCGGCGCGGCGACCGAAACCGAGATGAAGGAACGCAAGGACCTGATTGACGACGCCCTGCACGCCACCAAGGCGGCGGCGGCAGAGGGGATCGTCCCCGGCGGCGGCGTGGCGTTTTTGCGGGCGATTGAGGCCGTGCAAAATGCCAAGCGTCAGGCCAAGGGTGATGAAAAGATCGGCTTCGACATTGTCGCCGGAGCGCTTCGCGCCCCTGCCCGCCAGATCGCCGAAAACGCCGGCGAAGATGGCGAAGTCGTCGTCGCCACCATCCTGGAAAACAAAAACACCAGCTACGGCTACAACGCCGCCACCGATGAATATGTCGACATGTTCAAGGCGGGCATCATCGACCCGACCAAGGTCGCTCGCACCGCGCTGCTGAACGCCGCCAGCGTCAGCGGCCTGGCATTGACGACCGAGGTGGTCTTCACCGAATTGAAGGAGAAAAAAGGCGAAGAAGCCACGGCGGTGAGCGGCGCAGTCAGCTGATTGCGATTTGAGTCATTTTCGCCGAACGACACGAAGACACAGAGGGCATACATTACCCTTGTGTCTTCGCGTCTTTGGTGGTTTGATACGCCACGGATTCGGCGGAAGATCGCGTAATTATGACTCCTTGGTGGTGGAATGCGCGTCTCATTGTTGCCTCGGGCAGCAAGCCAGGACGATTAACGATGATGGTGGAATAGCGAAGTGGCTGCGACCAAACGAGACTATTACGAAGTGCTGGGTGTGACCAAAACCGCCGCGTCGGAGGAGATCAAGCGCGCGTATCGGCGGCTGGCGATGAAATATCACCCCGACCGCAACAACGGCGACGGCAAGGGTGAGGCGGAGATCCGCTTCAAGGAGTGCGCCGAGGCGTACGAGGTGTTGTCGGATGAACCCAAACGCCGGCGATATGATCAGTTTGGCCATCAGGGAGTGACCGGCCAGCATGATTTTTCACACATGGATGTCGGGGACATCTTTTCGATGTTCGACGACATCTTCGGCGGCGCCTTCGCGGGGGCGCGCGGCGGCCGGGGCGGACGGTCGGTGCAGCGCGGGTTTGACCTGGAAACACAGGTTGAATTGACACTGGCGGAAGTGGCCGGCGGCGCGGAAAAAACGATTGAATTTGAACGTCAGGACGCCTGCGAAACCTGCAAAGGCTCCGGCGCCAAGGCCGGCACCAGCCCCACCGTCTGCGTTCAATGCGGCGGACAAGGGCGTGTCGCCCAGCAGGGGTTTGGCGGGATGTTCCGCATGGTGACACCATGCCCCAACTGCCGCGGCCGCGGAACGGTCATCCGCGACTTGTGCAACACCTGCGGCGGGACCGGCCGGCAATTGCGCAAGCGCGTGGTGACGGTGAAAATCCCCGCCGGCGTACATGAAGGCCAGGCGGTGCGGATCGCCGGCGAAGGCGAAGCAGGCGAAAACGGCGCTCCCAGCGGCGACCTGCACTGCTACATCCGCGTGCAGCCTCATCCGTTTTTCAGCAGGCACAACAACGACCTGGTCTGCCAGATCCCCATCAGCTTCACGCAGGCGGCACTAGGCGCGAAGATCGAAGTGCCCACGCTCAAAGGCTCCGAGGATATGGATGTCCCGGCAGGCACGCAGCATGGCGAGGTATTCAAGCTCAAGGGCAAGGGTTTGCCGGATATTCGCTCTTACCGAAATGGCGATGAACTCGTACAAGTGATGATAGAAGTGCCCAAAAAGCTGACCGAACGCCAGCGGCAACTATTGAAGGAATTCTCCGACCTGGAGGATGTGGCGGTGATGCCGCAGCGCAAGGGTTTCATGGAAAAACTCAAACAGATGTTTACCGGCGATGATTGAGTGAAATTGATGTTGAGGCATGGCCGGACGATTGTGAAGAAAGCGACTGGAACGACATGGTGAATATTCCGATCAATGATGACGATGACATGGTGAATGCAAACCCGGCCGATTCGGCTGAAGTGGAACCGATGGATGACATGACCGGCGGCGAACTGCGAAAACTTCGCGAAGAGCGCGACTCGCTGTTTGAACGGCTGGCTCGTGCGACGGCGGATTATCGCAATTCACAGCGTCGGCTGGAACAGGACAAGGAACAGGCGGTGCAATACGCCAACAGCTCGCTGATCAAAAGCCTGCTGCCGGTGATCGACAATTTTGAACGGGCATTGGCGGTTGATCCCGCCAAAATCGATGCAACTTCCATCCTCAAGGGGATGCAGATCATCCACGACCAGTGGATGGATGTGTTAAAGTCGCAGGATGTGGAGGAAGTCGCCCCCAATCCGGGAACACCCTTCGATCCCACCCACCACGAAGCGCTGATGCAGCAACCCAGCGACAAATATGCCGATCCAACCGTGACGCAATTGTTGCAAAAGGGATACATGCTGCATGGACGAACCCTTCGGCCGGCCGGCGTGGCCGTCAGCCGGGGGACGTAGGCTTGGTGGCTGATACTTGAAGCTTGAGACTTGAGATATGCCGACTTACGAATACAAGTGCGGTGCGTGCGGGCATCAATTTGAGCGGTTTCAGTCGATCACGGCCGCCCCGATCAAGAAATGCCCGGAGTGCGGCAAGCTGAGAGTCAAACGGCTGTTGGGGACCGGCGCGGGTTTGATTTTCAAGGGCAGCGGCTTTTACATCACCGATTACCGCTCCGACAGCTACAATAAAAGCGCCAAGGCCGAAAGCGGCGGCGATCAGGCCAAAACCAGTTCGGATTCCACCTCCAAGGGGACATCCAGCGACTCCGCAAAGCCCGCCACCGCGACATCCACCACCAAATCAGATGCCAAACCCGCCGCGTCGGCCAAGGACAAACCCAAATCCTCCAAATAACGCCTTGAAGAATCCAACAATTCTTTTTTCAGGTTTGGTTTGATCCATTGGGCGTTGACACTATAATTTATCCAGGCGCGTTCTGGGCCGTATTGTGCCATTCGGGCGGGTTCGGCCGGGGCGTCGCATGTCCAGGGAAAGGAGCATCAGGGCCATGGCGGATGAACCGCATGTGATCCGGGGTATCAATTGGCGTGAAACATTCCCCTTCACCAACATCTTCAGAAGTTTTCGCGTCGCGATCCATCCTTCCAAAATTCTGTTGGCATTGGTGGGGCTGCTGCTGATTTACATCGGCGGGCGGGTGCTGGATGGATTATGGTTGGATCGACACCTTGCGGTGGATGGTGAAATCGCCCTCTACCAGCAAAGCATGAACCGGGACGATCCCGCCCGTGCTTTTGAGGAGGCCCGCAAGGAGGCCCGTCAAAAAACGGTCGAGAATTACGCCGGCGCCTTGGCGGCGCTGGACAAGTCCGAACTCAAAACCCGCACCGACCGCCTCAAGGCCGCCCGCGAAGGTGAATATTTCGGCGAGTTGAAGAAATACCTGCTGGACGAGCGCAAACGGGCCATCGAGTCGGCCGACAAGGCCTACGCCAACGCCAAGCCCAAAAATGACGAAGAGCGCCAACAGGCCAAAAAAAATCACGATGAAAACATCCGTGAGATTTATGACAGCGCGGCCGACAGCTACCGCATGATCGATTCGATCCATGGGCGCGGGCTGTTCATCACGCTCTTCGACTACGAAGTGTCGCAGGTCAACAACGTCATGCAGGGGGTTTACAACGGCAACTGGCTGGTCGCGGGCGGCGTGGTTGGCTCGATCGTCAACTTCTTCACGGTCGGCCCAAGCTGGCTGTTGTCGCAACACCTGCTCTATTTCGTCCTGTTCACGATCTGGTTCTTGATCGTCTGGGCAATTTTCGGCGGGGCCGTCGCACGAATCGCGGCGGTCCATGTGGCACGGGATGAAAAAATCTCGGTCCGCCAGGCACTCAAATTCTCCGCCGGCAAGGTGCTCAGCTTTATCTTCGCGCCGATCATCCCGCTGGTGATCATCCTCGTCCTGGGGCTGCTGGTGACGGTGGTGGCGCTGCTGGGCAATATCCCGTGGATCGGCCCGATTTTGATCGGCGTGCCGTTCGTGCTGGCATTGGCGGCGGGCTTTGTCATGACGCTGGTGCTGATCGGCACGGTGGCGGGGTTTGATCTGATGTATCCCACCATCGCTGTTGAAGGTTCCGATGCGTTTGACGCCATCAGCCGGTCGTTCAGCTACATCTACGCCCGCCCGTGGCGGCTGCTGTTTTATACGGCCGTCGCCATCATCTACGGCGCGTTGACCTACCTGTTCGTGCGGCTGTTCATCTACATGGTTCTGGGGATCACACACAGTTTCGTTGACCTGGGCATGTTCGCACAGGCCGCCACCACGCGCGACCTCTGGACGACCATGTGGCCGGCCCCAACCAGCCTGTGGAAACTACCATACGACCCGGCCGTCCTGTCGATGAACATGGGCGAAAGCGTCGGCTCATGGTTTGTGGCGTTGTGGGTCTATCTGACCATCGCCCTGATCGGGGCATTCGCCATCAGCTTCTACTTCTCGGCCAACACGATCATCTACTATCTGATGCGCCGCGAAGTGGATGCCACTGAACTGGATGATGTTTATGTGGAACAGTTGGAGGATGATTTCAGCGAGGCCGCCCCTGTGACGGCAACGCCGGCCGCGGCAACCACCCCGGCGGCGACTGAATCCACTCCTCCACCGGCACAGTCATCTGCCCCCACCGAGGAGCCAAAACGGCCGGATGAACCGTCCAACCCGGCTTGATGTCCTCCTGGGCAATGTTTTCGATGGGATGGGCCTGATGGGTCCATCCCATTTTTATTTTGGCACGTTCAGTTCACGGATGGGTGGCGTTATCCTATTCACGGTTTCATCAAGGAGTCGCAAATGCTGGTTGCATTGACGGGGGCGAGTGGGTTTATCGGCAGTTATACGGCCGCCGCGCTGGCCGGGGCGGGGCATCGGGTGCGGGCATTGGTTCGACCGACCAGCCACAGGGGCCACATCGAACATTTCGTCTCCGAATGGCAACTTGGCGATCAGGATGATCCGCAAACACAGGCCGCGCTGGTGGCCGGCGCTGAGGTGGTCATCCACAACGCCGCCGACTGGAGCGCATTGGAACAATCCCCGGCAAATCATTTTCGTCGCAATGTGATGGGTTCGCTTGGATTATTGGAGGCAACCCGCGCGGCCGGCGCGGAACAGTTTATTTTCGTCAGCTCGGTCGCGGTTTACCACCAAATTCTCCCCGACCGCCCATTGGATGAAAACCACCCCACCTGGCCATCGGGTGTGTATGGAGCATACAAGGCCTCGATTGAACCATTTTTAAAGGCATATCACGTCGAGTACGGCCTGAACACCAGTGCCTGGCGGCCGGCAGCGGTGTATGGAATCGATCCGGATATCAAACGATCGCAATGGTATGAACTGATCCAATCCGCCCGCAATGGCGGCCAAATCGACACCGACAAGGGTGGCAAGATCACCCATGTACAGGATGTGGCCGATGCCCTCTGCCTGGCCGTGGGAGACCCAGGCGTGGCGGGACAATTTTACAATCTCGTGGACCGCTATATGTACTGGCAATCGGCCGCCGAATTCGCCAAGGAAATCTCCGGCTCATCGGCCCAAATCGAAAACCGCAAAGGAACCGGCCCGAAAAACAACTTTGACACCAAAAAAGCCATCGAATTTTTCAACCGCCACCACAACACCATTGCCCTGCGGCGAGGGCTGGAGGGTGTGCGTGAATATGTGGGCGAACTGCTGACGAAAATCCAATGACCCCGTTCATCAATCGACATTTGAACCGAACTTCCCCGACGCGCTGGATTTTAGGCAATTTGTGATGATAATCCCCCCATCGGGCACTCGTAGCTCAATTGGACAGAGCATCGGTCTTCGGAACCGAGGGTTGCAGGTTCGAGTCCTGCCGAGTGCGGTCAGTCATCCATCTCACACATCCGCCGCGGCTTGAACAATTTGGAACAATCCGTTTGGTGGATGGATTCCACCGCCCCATCGGGGGTAAAATGTGGTCGGATGGAATATCGACCAACCATCGCGATCAGCATGGGCGAGCCGGCCGGCATCGGTGCCGAGGTCATCGTCAAGGCGCTGGCCGACCCTGTGTTGCGGCATCGGGCGCGGTACATCATTTATGGGATGAACGAGCTTCTGGCCTACGCGGCCGATGTGGCCGAGTTTGATGTCTTTTGGTGGCGCGACCAGTACAACAGCCGCCCGCGAGCCTATCCGCATGATGTGGTGGTGGTCGATTACGACCAATTTTCCATGCTGGGAACGGCCATCCGCTCACCCAGCAAGATGGGGGGCGAGGCCTCCATGCGGTTTTGCGTCGATGCGATCGAGGCGGCCAAATCCAACATCGTCGATGCCGTGGTGACCGCCCCCATCGCCAAGGAATCCTGGAAACTGGCGGGATACCATTATCCGGGGCATACCGAATTGCTCGCCGAACGCACCGGCGCCAAACACCATGCCATGATGTTCGCCGGCGGGCCGTTGAAGGTGGTGCTGGCGACCGTTCACGTCCCGTTAAACAGCCTGTGGGGAAGGCTGAACATCGGCGCGGTCTTTTCGCCCATCGAGCTGGTCCATGAAGCGCTGGTGAACTGGTTTGACATTCCCAAGCCGCGCATCGCCGTGGCCGGATTAAACCCGCACGCCTCCGAGAACGGCCAGTTCGGCGACGAGGAGGAACGCATCATCGAGCCGGCCATTTTCATGGCCCGCCAGCAGGGGATCGATGCGACCGGACCTTATCCACCCGATACGATTTTTCTGGCCGCCAAGGATGGCAAATATGATGTGGTGGTGGCGATGTATCACGATCAGGGATTGATCCCGGTCAAGCTGCTGGCGTTTGATCGGGCGGTGAATCTGACCATCGGCCTGCCGATCGTCCGCACCAGCCCCGATCATGGAACGGCGTTCGACATTGTCGGCCAAAACCGCGCCAACCCCGGCTCCATGCGCGCGGCGATTGAACTGGCCATCGATCTGGCGATCAAACGTCACCATCGACGAAAAACCCAACTGGAAATGGATGCGCAGGCGCACACCCAACAGGACCATTTGGATGAAGGATGATTTTTCTCCGTTTCGCTGCATGACTCAACTGTTCTGAATATGTCAACACGCAAACCCAAGGTCGTGGTCGCGATGAGCGGCGGAGTGGATTCTTCCGTCGCCGCGGCGTTGTTGCTGCGCCAGGGTTATGAGGTGCTGGGCGCGTTCATGCGGCTGGGGACGCCGGCGGGCGTTGAGGAATCACCCGAAACCTGCTCCATCGAAACGGGTGGAAAATCCAAGCAGGGATGTTGTTCGGTCTTGGATGCGGCCGATGCCCGCCGGGTGGCGGGATTGCTGGGGATTCCGTTTTATGTCCTGAATTTCCAGGAGGATTTCGGGCGGGTGATCGATTATTTCGTGGCCGAATACAACGCCGGCCGGACGCCCAACCCCTGCGTGCGCTGCAACGACTGGCTGAAATTCGGCAAGCTGGCCCGTTACGCCGAGGCGGTGGGGGCGGATTTTGTGGCTTCCGGGCATTATGCCCGCGTGGAGATCAATCCCGCCACCGGCCGCAAGGCGCTGATGCGCGGCAAGGACCATCGCAAGGACCAGTCCTATGTCCTCTTTGGCATGAACCGACAAGCGATGGAACACACCCTCCTCCCCATCGGCGGATTTGAAAAGCACGAGGTCCGCGCCATGGCCCAGGAATGGAACCTGCCGGTCTTCAACAAACCCGACTCACAGGAAATCTGCTTCGTCCCCAATCAGGATTACGCGGGACTGGTCAAACGTCGAACCCCCGAGGCGTTCACCCCCGGCGCATTGGTGAACACCGCCGGACAGGTCATGGGCGAACATGAGGGCCACCAGCATTTCACCATCGGCCAGCGCAAGGGCGTTGGCGTGGCGCTGGGCTATCCGATATACGTTGTGGACATCAACCCGGCCGACAACCGCGTCACCCTCGGCGACAAGGCCGACCTGCTCAAACGGCGATTGTTCGCCAATCAGATCAACCTGCTGCACAACCTGCCCGGAGCGGATGATCCACCGCTGAAATGCACCGCCAAAATCCGCTACAACCACTCCCCCCAGCCGGCCGTCGCCCGTCAACTTGGCGACGACTCGATCATGGTGGAATTTGACGAACCCCAATCCGCCATCACGCCCGGACAGGCCGTGGTGCTGTACGATGGGGAGATCGTGCTCGGTGGCGGGTGGATCGATAAAAGCGAATAATCGCCCACAACTTTCGGCCTATTTGGCCGTGTATCCACCATCCACCGCGATATCCGCGCCGGTGATGTAGCTGGAAGCATCGGAGGCCAGAAAAACAATGACCCCCTTCAAATCCTTGTCATCCGCCATCCGGCCAAGGAACGTGCGCTGGTTGTAACGCTTGAGGAATCGCTCATCCTGATTGTTGAAAAACCCGCCGGGGTTGATGATGTTGACGCGGACGTTTTGCGGCCCCAGCTTGCTGGCGGCAAATCGCGTCAACTGCATCAATCCACCCTTGTGGAAGAAATAATCCGGCGGCATTCCCCATCCCAGACCTTCATACAGCGTGTAATCCGGCCCGATCACCCCCTGAATCGACCCGACATTGACGATGCTCCCGCCGCCGTTGGCGGCCATGTGGTCGCCAAAATAGCGCGTCATCGAAAATACGCCCGTGGCGTTGACCTGCATGCTCCTGGCAAACGCCTCGGCGGTGTCTGTCCAATCCTTCATCGGGCGCAACACCGCGTTGTTGATCAGCACGTTCACCTTGCCGGCGCGCTTGAGCACCTCGGCCAATAAATCCTTGACCGACTGCTCATCCCCCTGATCCACCGACAACGCGGTCACATCAAGGCCGGCGGCGCGAAACTTTTTCGCCTGCTCCTCCAGTTTGACCTGATCGCGGCTGGCCATGAAGGTCTTGGCCCCCGCCTCGGCCAGCGCCTCGGCGATCTGCCGGCCATACAGCCCCGCCCCGCCGGTCACCACCGCCACTTTGCCCTTCAAACTGAACATCTCCATCACATTCATGATTTTTTCCCTGAATAAATTCCACCGACCTGCCGGCTTTGGGTACCGCCAAACGCCGAAACCATTTTCTGAAAATATTCCGTCAGCGCCACCACATCCGCCCCGACGCTCAAAAATTGATATCCCATATCCCCAAGCCGGCCAACATCCCCCGTCCCACAGACCGTGCCGGCCATTTTCCCGTTTGCCCTGGCCACCTGCGCGACGCGCTTTCGCGTCTGCTCGATCCGGGGATCGCCAAATTGGCCCACGATCCCCAAGCTGTGCGTGAAATCACCCGGGCCAAAAAAGAGCATGTCGATCCCGGGCAGTGCCGCGATCTCCTCAATTTGATCCAGCGGCTCCGGGTCTTCGATCTGCACAATGACAAACCGTTCCTGATTGCATTGCTTGACATAATCCTCGATGGGGATCTGGCAATACGCCCCATCCGCATTGCCTCCATCCAGCGGCCGACGGCCGATGGGATGAAACTTGGTGTGCCGCACGATCGTCTTCGCATCCTCCAGCCCCATCATATGCGGAACCATGATCCCGGCCGCATCCATCTCCAGCGGCAGAATCATATCGCTGTACGAACCGCGCCTGACGCGCACCAGCGTGTCAACGCCGTGCATCTTGGCCGCCCGCACCTGGTTTTCCACATCATGGATCGAATTGGGCACATGCTCCATGTCCGTCCAGACGCAATCAAACCCGCAAATGGCGGCGATCTCCGCCGCGCGCGGATCGGACAGATTCAGCTTCGTGCAACTTGCGATGCCGCCGGCACGAATTTTCCGCAACACTCGACTGGGTCGGATATTCATAAATTATGCCTTAATGTCCGCGATCATCACCTTCTTGCCGCCCTGATCGCGGCTGCGCAGGCCGGCGATGATGATTTTCATCAACTCGATTGTCTCATCAAACGTAAAGGGTAATTTGCCTGTGCGCAGGTATTGTACAAATTCTTCCAACTGCGTCTTGAACGCATAAAGGGTGTCGCCAAATGAGGCGTGGATGGTTCCCTTGGTGCCGTGGGCGCTGGTGAATCCGAATCCACCATACATGTCCATGATGATCGGCACCACCACCTCCACGCCGCTGTTGTGGTGGATGTGATAGACCGAATGTTCGCGCGTGCCGCTGTGTGTGATGCTCTCCCACCCGCCGGCTTTGAGCAGCGGATAGACCCCTTCCATCGCATGAATGCCGTATCGCTCCCAGGACTTGCACATCGTCGTGTAAACCAGCCGCAAGTCCCCCACTTCGGGCAATCGTTTGCCCAGATCGACGTATTCCTTGGCGTAACGCATGGCGCTGCTGGACATCAGCGGCTTGCCGGCTTTTTGCCATTTCACGAACTGCTGCAGGTGGTCTTCGCTGTCCACCATCGGCTTGTCGATGAAGATTGGAATCCCCGCCTCAATGAACGGCCGGCAACGCTCCACATGTTCATAACCAATGTCGGTTGCGATCAAGGCCGCATCGACCTGACCGATGACATCTTCCGGCCGCTGGACCACATTGAGCACCAGCGACGCCTTGGAGACCTTCACCGAATCGCCCGGATCGTCACACCAGACATGTGTCACCTTCACCCCCGGAATCCCAAGCCGCGACCGCCCCGGCGTCAGATATTGCGGAATGCCCGCAAAAGGACACTGCGCCATCTCCTTGTCGTCAAAATCGCCATTGATGATGGCGCTCCAGCTATACGGGTGGCCATTGCCATCGACCATCCCCAGCATCGCGACACGAACATTGTTGGGATCCTTCACCAGCGTCATGTCAAAAATGGTATACCATTTTGAGATTCACCGCAACACCAACTCCCCGTTTTCAACCCAGGTCCATCTTGATCACGCCGCGCTGGCGTTTGACCGCGATCACCCGCTGTTTGAGGGCTTCAAACAATGGTCGTGGATTGGGAACGCTGTGCAACGCCAACTGCGGCGTGGTGTCATCGTTGGAAATGATTGTGATCGTCCCCACCCGCATCAAGCGATCCATGATCGACTGGTTGAAGGTGATGTCCTCAACGTGCCATAACTCCAGCGTATCAATGCGCTTGGCGAGCAACCCGCGTTCGTAGTCGATCCGATAGTTGCTGATCCGATACCGAATCGTTCGCGTCATCACCCAAGGCCAGAACGCCAACGCAATTCCCACCACCCAAAAAATCAACGACAACCAAAACCCCGGCCAAAATCGCCATCCATACGACCACGCCAATATCGGAATGACCACCAACACCACCCCGCTTGTCCCCCAACCCAGCACCCTGCCGATTTCACCACGCAACAAGGGGGAGCCTTGATAATAAACCTCCTCCTTGTCATCGGTTGGCTTGTGGGGCACATCCTGACCGATGGGATTTGATTCTTCTGTTGTCATAAACCATTCCTCCTACAGTGTTTATGATTTCGCGAGCGATTGGATTCGTTTCCACATCGCCGGCGGAACCGGCACGACGCTCAGTCGGCTGATTCGCAGCAAATCCCAACCCGCAAAGGCCGGGTCCGCTCGAAATTCCGTCAGTTCCACCGGCCGCGGCAGTTTCTTTTTGACTCCCAATTTCACCACGACCAATTTCGGATCATCCAGTTTGGGGTCGGGATATGGATCGGACAATATCTCCGCCACCCCAACGGCAGACCGTTCGGTGCCGGTGTGATAGATCAAGGCCGAATCCCCTTTTTTCATGGCTCGAATATGGATCAGCGCCAACGCATTGCCCACCCCATCCCAGACGGTCTTTTCATCCCGTTCGAGATCCGCCCATGAATAGCAATCCGGTTCTGTTTTCAACAGCCAATGCGCCAAGGTTCACCTCGCATTACCGTTGATATTCTCCCCGGGCGGGTCATTGACTGCAAATCGTGACTAACCTTTGATTGATTGGTAGCATCTGATGAAAGGCATTCGGCCAAAAACCGTGGTGAAATTCATACAAATGCGGAGCAGTACCATGATAAACACGAAAATAATCGCTCTTGGGTTGGCATTGATTTTGGGATTGGTCGGCGGCGTGCGAGCGGATGAGCCTGCGTTTGTGGAACCAACCGACGGCATCTTTACCGAGCAACAGTTGACCAATTACCTTGCCGCCACGCAGGAAGTCGTCAAATTGCAGGAAACCACTGGCAAGGCGGCTCAGGGCGCATCGGGCTTGGCCGCTCTGGCCATTGCCGGCCGATCCAACCAGAAATTTCAGGCCATTCTCGCCAGCCACAACCTGTCACTGGATGAATGGCTGTGGGTCGGCGGCAAGACATGGGAAGCATACGCGGCCATCGTCTGGGAACAGACCGAGGCCAAAATGAAGGCCGATCTTGCGGAGGCGGCCAAGAAAAACAAGGAACAACTGGATGCGGCCCAGGCCAAACTGGCATCATATGAAGAGGCCCAGAAAGCCGGCACCCGTGTGATGACCCCCGAAGACCGTCAGCACGCCATCACCACCGCCAAGGAACGCATCGCGAGCTTGAATGAAGAACTCGATCAGGCACAGAAGGATTTGAAGGAGACAACCACCCTGATCGACGAACATCAGGTCTCCGCCAAGGAGGCCGAGGAACTGGCGAAAAATCCCCCGGCCGACATCACCGATCCGGAAGAACGCGAATCGTATATCAACGATCGAAAAGCCGATGCCGAAAACGCCCGTCAGGCGATCAACGATGGGATGGAACGACAAAAGGAACAGCAGTCCCATCTCGATGAAATAAACGCCCAACTGGCAGCGGCCCAGAAACAGGCCGAGCATCCGGAAATCCCGCTTACGGATGAAGAAAAGGAACAAGTGAAGCAGGAAAACGAATCGGCCATCGCCTCGACCCGTCAACAGGTTGAGCAACTCCAGGAATCGGGCAAATTGTTGGCCGAAACCCTCGAAGAGGGACTAAAACAATATGAGCAGAGCCGGCCCCAATCCCCAAGCCAGAATGTCGAATTGCTGCGGAAACATTTGAGCGAATTTGCACAGATTTGGAAAATTGAATTGCCCAAGGAATGAATCGAATCATTCATTTGATTTGGTTTTTCCTTCAACCTTATTCGCCAAAACGTTCGTGATCTCATTTAACAACAACCGATATTCATCCAACTCCGCCGGCTCGTGCGGGCGCACCACCACGACCCAGTCATAACCGGATGGCAAATCCCGTTGTGACAAGCGGAACGCCTCGCGCAACAATCGTTTGATTCGGTTTCGTTTGGCCGCGATCCCCACCCGACGGGAGATGCTGATGCCAAATCGGCTGTGGGTCAGCCCATTGGGCCGGGCGAATATCCGCAATGGGCCGCGCGTTTCCTTTACACCGGCCTCGTAGACCGATGCGAAATTCGCCCGTCCACCCAGCCGTCGCGAACGATCCAATGCAAAGGGGCGCAATCCTACCCCCGGTTTCTAGTGAATTCCCTTGGCCGTCAGCCAGCGCTCGGCGTCCAGTGCGGCTTTGCATCCCATGCCGGCGGCGGTGATCGCCTGTTTGTAGGTTGGATCGGCCACATCTCCGGCCGCGAAAACACCCTCAATGCTGGTGGCGGTGCGGGATGGGTCGCTCAGCACGATAAAACCCTTGGAATCGAGCTTGAGCTGGTTGTTCAAAAAGGCCGTGTTGGGCGTGTGGCCGATGGCGACAAACATGCCGGCCGCGGTGATCGTCTCGGTTTTACCGCTCTGGATATTTTTCAATCGCACACCGGTCAAGCCGCGTTCATCGTCACCCAAGACCTCCTCCACCACTGAATTCCATTGGGGTTTGACCTTGGGATTGTCCAGAATCCGTTTGGCCATGATCGGGCTGGCCCGAAGGGCGTCGCGACGATGCACCAGATGCACCGCGCTGGCGAATTTGGTCAGATAAGACCCTTCCTCCGCCGCTGAATCGCCGCCACCGACCACCACCAATGGCTGGTTACGGAAACGGGGCAGCGCCCCATCGCACACCGCGCAGGCGGAGACGCCGCGGTTTTTGAATCGTTCCTCCGAATCCAAACCCAGATAATTGGCGCTCGCCCCCGTGGCGATCACCACCGAATGGGCCTCGACGCGATTGCCGGCCGAATCCTGCAACACGAACGGGCGACGTGACAAATCGATGGAGGTGATGTCCTCGGTCAGGATGCGTGTCTCAAATCGCAACGCCTGTTCGCGCATGGCGACCATCAGTTCCGGCCCAAGCACCCCTTCTGGAAAACCGGGGAAATTTTCCACCTCGGTGGTGCTGTTGAGCTGGCCCAGAGGCAATGTTCCTTTCAGACGGTTTTCTTCCGAAATCGCCCCTTCATAAACCACCGGCCGAAGATTGGCCCGCGCGGCATAAATCGCACTGGTCCACCCCGCCGGTCCCGATCCAATAATGATGATTTTCTCTGCCATATCAGTGGTGATTGTAGGAGGGCGGCCGGTTGAATGAAAGTGAGCGGGATCAGCCTTGCGACAACGGCGTTATGCACCCCGGATCGTCGTTTTTCGGGATGTTGACGCGCGTGCTGACGGGATATTCAGCCAGTTCATCCCCTTCATATGGCTTGAGCAGCTTGAGAAGGTCCGACGCTTTCGATTCCGGGGCCAGCCATGCGGCATAGTCCTCTTGTGACAATATCACCGGCATCCGGTCATGGATCGGGCGCATCAGGTCATTGGGTGAGGTTGTGAGGATGGTGCAGGATTCGATGGTCTGATCACCCTTGCTCCATCGTTCCCACAGTCCGGCCAGGCCAAAGGGGCGATCATTGCGACGATGAATGTAATGCGGCTGTTTTTGTGTCCCCAGCCGTTGCCATTCATAAAAACCGTCGATTGGGATCAAACAACGCCGCCGACGAAAAGGCTCGCGAAACGCGGGTTTCTCGGCCACCGTTTCAGCACGGGCGTTGATCATCCTGCCCCCCATGTCCGGCGCCTTGGCCCAGAACGGGATCAATCCCCAGTGCAGATTCAGAAGTTGGCGGGTTCCATCATCGGCCTGACGAATCGCAAGAATATCCTGAGTGGGTGCGAGGTTGTAACGAGGGCCGACCGTCAATCCCCCCGGTGTCGGGATCACACCAAAGAGTTCGATGATGACCTGCAAAGGGGAAAATTGAACCACCCGGCCGCACATGATGAAATGATATGCCTTTCAACCTAAATAGTCGCGCATGAATCTCGAACGCCACCGCAATTACTCCCTCTCCCTGTACTCAGGGAGAGGGCTGGGGAGAGGGTCTCTTTCTTGGCGTCAAGGAATAAGAACCCTCTCCCTCACCCTCTCCCTGAGTACAGGGAGAGGGAATCATGGTTTCTAATCCAGCTTGTTTGATGGCGGGGATTTTCGTACTCTCCGCCACCTGCCTGGCCATGTTTTCCCCACCCACCCGAACATCATGACAAATCCAATCGCGAAAAACATCACGCTGATCGGCACACTGACCACAAAAATCAATATCCGAATCCAGCTCCAATCAACCATTACCCACGCCTTGATGATACCAAGCATGGCATAGTATGTGAGAATGATCCCAAAAGGGATGCGGATTATGTCTCCTATGCTGATCCTCATGCTGGTATCGGTTTATCATTTCTCAGGCTGCATTGCCACGGCCAGGCTGATGGATCGGCCATCGGCACGTTGCCGCGGCGTGACCTTGGGTTGGATGGGCCGTCTTGATAGTGATGTGATGGTTTGAAACAGAAACACAATAATCGCAATCGCCGCCAGCAACCCGGCCCATTCCCGGCCGCCCCACCATCCGCCGACATCCGCGATGATGCGCCACGCAACCGCTGATTCGAGCATCACGATATGAATATAAAAGCGGGGCGAATAATCCATCCGCATGTTTAAGACAGCGGGGAAAATAATGGGGGCGTGGCCAAAGATCATGGCGAAGACGAACCCCAGCAGCACGGCATGTAAAATGGAATCATAATGCAGCCCCACCACCGGAGCGGTGTTGATCCATCCGGCCGCCGTGCCTTGGATCATCGGCAAAGCCAGGACGTAATACATCGCCAGCAGGCCGCTGATCGCCATCCAGAAGTAGCCGGAGAGGAGGCAAAACGCCACGAATCGCGCCAACCCTTTTTGCCGGATCGTTCGACGTGCCAGATCATGAATCAACAGCCACGAAGCCATCAATGGCATCGCCAATCCGCTGATGAACCACCCCAACCCCAACCACCAGACACTGAGAATCAATCCCAGGACGTAGAGGCCGACGACGAATGCGAAGCCGGAATGTCGGCCGGGCAATGCGGGCAAAAACCGGCTTAATTCCAGCCGTTCGCCGATGATCGTCAGGACCAGAAACGCGATCCACCAGGGGACAAGATAGGGAACCGGCCGACCGCCCAACCACAGGGCATTGCCCACCGCCCAGGCGATCGCCCCCATCCACATGGTCAAGATGAACATCGTCGGCTGGCGGAAGATGATGCTCGCGAACACCGCGACCAGAAACAGACTCCCGATCAACAGCAACCATTGCCCCACCGCCGGCGGCAGACCAACCATCAGGGCGATTCCACCCAACGCGGCGAAGATCGGCGCGCCATAGGTCCATAGTTTTCCCAGCGCCACCGATCGTTCCAGGCTGATGACCGTGCCGAGAAACCCCCCGATCATCAGTGCGCCATGATAGGTGACGGACCCCGTGCCGATTTCGGGCCATGGCCACCCCATCCGCAACAGCCCGCCCCACATTCCCGTCAACAGCAAAACGATGCCGCCAACCAGAATGGGCAATCGTCGGACTGTTTTCGACAACGTCATTCGCGCCTTATCGCCAGGTGCCGCGTTTGAAATGCTCGGCCAGTTCCTTGTGGTCTTCTGGTGTCGGCGGCGGGCTGACCACCACGACCGCGACGGTGCGCTGGTCGGCCTTGATGCCGCGCGCCTTGCCGGCTTCGGCATACAGCATCGCGCCGGGGCCGGCCTGTTGCAACTCCTGATCCTCGCCGATCAGTGTCGCCTGACCTTCGATGACCAGCAACGTCAAATCGCTTTTGGGATGATGCACCGGAATGGCCTGCCCCGCCTCCAGCCCCACCACCATCGTCTTGCTGCGCGGGGTCTGGGCGAGCGTGACGGCCTGAAATTTGTCGGCGGCGAAAGTCGCCTTCTCCTTGATGGACGAAATAATCATGGTTTGACTCCCAAGTATGATGCATCGGTTGCCGGCCGCCGCGGGCAGCGGCAGTGCCACTGCCTGCGACGACTCAAACAACCCATTTAATCCCCAACCGGAACACAACTACGCCGTCTTGCCAATGCGGACGCGCCACACGGATGGGCCTTGTTCCTGATAATCCCAGGAGAACTTGCCCGAGTGTTCGGCCGCGAATTGATAATACAACGGCTTGGGGTCGTGATCGTTCACCAACTCAAACGACTCACCCGATTTCAATCCATGATAGGTTTGAAAAATCGTCGAGTGCCGCTGCGCGGGCGGCAAGGTGCGAACGTCAATGGTCTTGGCCAATGTCTGTGACATTTTGGCTCCTTTCATAAAAAAGATGCGCTGCGAATCGGCCGGTAAACGCTACCAGCCCAATTGTTTCTTTCCCTCCGGGGTCATCTTGTCGTGCGACCACTTGGGTTCCCAGACGGTGGTGATGTTGATCGAATCCACGCCGGGACATCTGGCGCGAATGCTCTGCTGGGCATCCCCGCGAATCTGATCCCCCAGCGGACAGGCCGGCGTGGTCATGGTCATGCGGATGTCCACATCGCGGCCGTTGACTTCCAACCCATAAATCAGCCCCAAATCCACAATGTTGACGCCCACTTCGGGGTCGTTCACGCCATAGAGCGCCTGTCGGACGGATTCGACATCCGGTGGTGGTTTGTCATGGTCGCCGGTTCCCGAAAGAATGTGCTTCTGGTCGGGGACATCAAAGGTGAAACCGGCCGCCCCGCCGGCCACCTGGCGATAATCAATGATGGCACCATTCAGCGCGGATTGGTCCTTTGGCGAACAAACCACCTTGATACCGTGGGATTCATAAACCTTGTCATCGTCATGGGCGACATCCTCAAGGTCCAACGAGTAACGCCGCAGATGCCCATCGCCCGTCACGCCGACGCGCAATCGTTCATTTTGAAGATCAAGCTGCTGTTCGGAAGCCACTTTGCGTATCTGGTCGGCCGCCTTTGGCGTCAGTTGTATGCCTTGTCGATCCATTACTGCATCTCCTATCCGAACCGGCCTCGACTATTCCACCACCAGCAGTCCCATCGCCCCCTTTTGTCCATGCCCCATCGCATGATTGACAAAGGGGAAAGTGCCGGCGTTGTCGCACATCAGATCAAATCCCATGCCACCGCCGGCCGGGACGGCCCAGGTTTGCACCCCGTGGATCGCCGAAGTCGGCGGCTCACCGATGTAGACCGTTTCAAACTGCTCACCCACCACATGAAACGCGCAGGGGAGCGTCGGGCCGGCGTTGACAACCCAGAATCGAACCCGCTCCCCTTTTTTCACCTTGATCGGCTCGCGAGAATATTGGTCCGGCCGGCCGTTAAAGGCCAACATATCGGGCGACGCCGACAACATTTTGCCAAAGACAAACGGCTGGACACCCTGCACGGCGGCGCCCAGATAATATTCATTCTGGATCAGCACAAACTCACGGGCCGGCGGCAACGGCTCCTTTGGCGAGACGATCATCGCACCGAACATCCCCGCGCCGATGTGCAGCAGCATCGGCTCCACGCCGCAGTGGTATAAAAACGCGCCGGCCCGGCGCGGGTTGAAGGAATAACTGTGGGTTTGACCCATCGCCACGGAACGGAACGCGGTTTTGGGGTCGAGCCGCGCAGCGTGAAAATCCATCGAGTGCGGCATCAGCGTCGTGTTGGTGAGGGAAAAATTCACGGTGTCGCCAACCCGGCAATGGACGAGCGGGCCGGGAATGTTGTCTTCAAAGGTCCATGCGGGGACGACCGTGTTGGGAGAGACCCGCAGCGCCAATTCGGTCGATTTCCAATGCAGATTCAACACCCCATCGGCAGGCGGCGGGGGCAATTGCGGATCGAATCGCGTGAGTTTGGCCGAGGGAGCCTGTGCCGCGATCTCCGGCGTGACCATATCGGCGCCGGCGGCGGCATCATGCGACATTCCGGCATCATGCCCGGTGCCATGTTCATCTTTTTTGGCATCACTGGATGATTTGCGGTCGCACGAGGCCAGAAACAGGCTCAATCCCGGCACCGCCAGCGCCAACATCGAACCGCGTTGCAACAATCCCCGTCGGCTGAGCCATGGCGCTTTGGCAGGAAGATCAGGCTTGATTTCCATCGACGCTACATCCATCCCCGAATTTGAATCCTTCATGGGAGCGGGCATCCTTTCAGGATTTGACGATCATCCGGCCGTGCATGAAGACGGCATGGGTTGGGAACGTGCAAAGATAATCGTAGGTTCCGGCCGATGGAGCGATCAATTCGATGGTTTGACTTTCGCCCGGCCCAAGAATTTTGGTGTGGGCAATCACCTTGTCCAGCAGGGAATCGGCAATCTCCCCTTTTGCCTGCAAATCGGCCGCGCTCACTTCATTTGCGAAATTTTTATAATCCTGCCCCAGCTTCAAAATCACCAGATCGTGCCCCATCGTGGTGATGGGCATTTTGCCGACATTCTCGAAAGTGATCCGCACTTTTTCGCCGGGATGCACGACAAAGCTGGTGATGTTGTAGCGCATGTCGTCGTTGCCGGTGATGTGAATGGAGGCGACGCCGCCGTTCCGCACCACCGGATCCTCCCCGGCATCTTCCGACCCACTCTTAAAACATCCGGCAATCAATGCCATCGAGATGACAAGCGCGCTGAATCCAACCCACTTCATGTTCTGTGTCCTATCCCAAAATTCCCTTAAAAGTGGATAAAAATATCGGCTTATCCTCTTCTAGGGATGGTAGGAGTGTTCAATGAGCAAGGTCAAGGATGAGATGAAATTTATTTTCCAATCAAAGCAAAATCGCCCGGATGGACCGGGCGATTCTTCAAGGCGGATGACCTTGTGGCAACAAACTGACCCCGAGGGGATTCGAACCCCTGTCGCCGCCGTGAAAGGGCGGTGTCCTGGGCCTCTAGACGACGGGGCCGTTGATTCCGGCAGGCTTGAAATTAAGCCGCCCAGGAACGAGCGACAGAGTATGCCCACCCGGCCGTCGGTCGTCAACTGGCCGGATGGCTTGAAAAATGTCATTTTCGTTTTGGCTGTGAGGATTCAAAGAGCGGATTGGTAATTGATGGCTTGCCGGCGGGGGCGGCGGTCGTCAGGGCTGGTTTGGATTGAGGTTCATGGCGTGGGGGCGCGGGGGTTTTGGTCGGGGGTTGTGGTTTTTCCTGTGATTGCGGGGGTTCCTCGTCGATGGAGACATCGGGGCGGTAGAGTCGGCCGCCGAAGGCTTTCATGTATTCGGTCCAGTCCCCTTCGCCGCCGGTGGCGGTGTCGCCGCGGGTGGCGGTGAGGGCCATCATCAGTTTGGCGTCCATGTTTTCCAGAACATGGACCATGATCGCTTCGGGGGTCGCGGGGGTTTTGACGGCCCCGAACTCCGGCGTGCCGTGGTGCGAAATGATGATGTGTTGAAGCACGTCGATGAGCTTTTGCGGGATCGGCTCACCCAGGATCGCCTCGGCCGACTTGGCTTTTTGTTCCACCCAGATCGCGCTTTTGACGATGTGGCCGACGAGTTGCCCGCCGTCGCTATAGCCGAATGCCGAGTCGTAGCGCAATTCCCAGGTTTTTGCGATGTCGTGCAGAAAAACACCCGCCAGGACCAGGTCGCGGCTGATGCCGGGATAAAACCGCACCACCGCATCGGCCACCTGCATCGAATTGAGCGTGTGTTCCAGCAGACCGCCGATGAAGGCGTGATGGAACGTGCTGGCGGCCGGCGCCTTGGCGAACGAATTCATCAAATCCTCATCGTCCAGATACGCCTGCACCAGGGCGGCCAGATGGCGGTTTTGGATGCTGCCGCAGATTTCAAAGAGCTTCTGGCACATCTCATCGATGTCGCGTGTGGTGTGCGGCATCAGGTCGGAGATGTCAAAACTCCCCTCCTTGGCCGGCCAGAGCTGCTCGATGATGAACTGCAGGTTGTTCTGGTAATTTTCCACCCGCCCGCGCACGCGCAGAAACCCGCTGTCGGGGATGGCGTTGAATATCTCACGGGTGGCGTTCCACATCCGCGCCGTCACCTGGGTGGTGCGGTCGGAGACAAACGCCTTGATGAAGTATTTCCCGGTGGTGGTGGCCGAAAACTGTTTGCCGGTGATGACAAACACATCCTCCACCATGTCCCCCGGCACGCAATCCCGCAAAAAGAGTCGCCTCATATGATTGATCTACGGTTGAATTTCATCGTCGGCAAATTGCCGCATTATTAAATCTGGTTCAGAAAATTCCGGTTCAGAACTGGAAATAAATAAACTGGCTGGGGGCGCTGACCAAAAGGGCATTTCGCATCCACAACAGACACAGGAAAAACAGACAACCCAGCACCAACGCCCTCCGATATCCCAGCGGCCGGGCCTCTACCCACTGTTTGGTGGTCGGCATCACGTTGACGAAGCCCACCAGCACCGCCAGAAAGAGCATTTGATACCCGCTAATATCAAACGATACCAGCAGCTTTTGTCCAAAACTCGAAATTCCGGCCATGCTCTTGAGAATATGTAACGCCCGTTCCACCGAATTGGACCGGAAAAAGACCCACCCCACCACCACCGCAAGAAAGGTTAAACCCCGCGCCAATGGAATCGGCAGCGGCGAGCGCCGTTTGGCCCAAACATGATTCAAAACCAGAAGCACCCCGTGATATCCACCCCAGATGATAAAAGTCCACCCCGCCCCGTGCCAAAAGCCCCCCAACAGCATCGTGACCATCAGGTTGAACTTTCGACGCCCCTCCCCCTTGCGATTGCCACCCAAAGGAATGTACAGGTAATCACGCAAAAACCGGGACAGGGTGATGTGCCACCGCCGCCAGAAATCGACGATGTTCACCGAACGATACGGCGCATCAAAATTGTCCGGCAGGCGCACGTTAAAGAGCATCGACAGCCCGATCGCCATGTCCGAATAGCCTGAAAAATCAAAGTAAAGCTGCATCGTGTAGGCGATCGCGCCGCGCCATGCATCAAAAAAATGGACCGCCACATTTGAGTCAAAGACACCATTGGCCCACGGCCCGCAAGTATCCGCAATAATCACCTTTTTGCATAATCCAAGCGTAAAAAATGCGATGCCGATGTGAATGTTGTTCGGCTGCCATTTTTTGGAATCCGCCAGCGCGAACTGCGGCATGATTTCGCTGTGATGGACGATCGGCCCGGCGATCAGATGGGGGAAAAAGACCACGAAGAGGCAATAGCGGAAAAAATCCAGTTCCTTGGCGGCCCCTTTGTACGCATCCACCAGGAATGCGATCTGGGTAAAGGTGAAAAATGAAATGCCCAGCGGCAGGACGATTTGCAGCGCCTTGAAATTCTGGCCGGTCAGGGTGTCCCAATTGAATAGGGCGAAGTTGGCGTACTTGAAATAGGCCAATGCGGAGAGGTTGGCCGTGACGCCGATGGTTAATATCCATTTTTTGGGAAACCGCCGGACCAGCGCCCCGATGACATAGTTGCCGGTGATGCTGACCAGGATCAGCGCCAGATTGGAATCGGCCAGGCTGAAATGCGGCCAGGACTTGAGTACCCGGTCCCAGTCCCAATAGGCGTAAAAGACCAGCGACGCCACCACCAGCAGGGCATTGGCCAGGCCGCGCGACAACTTGGCCGAGAGGTAATAGACCGCCAGACAGATCGGCAGGAAAATGAAGATGAACTCGAAACTGTTGTAGAGCATCGGGTTATGGAGAGGGAATGGCTTGTCGCATGGACCAGAGCACCGCCATGCCGGCCGGGTCGAAATTGGCGATGGCCGACACCACCCCTTCCTGGGGGTCAATCGCCAGGGCGAACAGCCCCGGCTTGTGGTTGTACAAATCGCGATAGCTGATCCGTGCCGTCGTCTTGTCGGCACTGCTGGTCAGATCGATCATCATGGCCGGACCACTGTCGGAGATCAGTTGTGATAATTTTTTGCGTAATGTTGCCTGTTTGGGATTTTGGTCCAGTTTCAGTACATCGGTATACGGTCCGGTCCCGACTGCGGCCGTCAGGGGGCCATTGGCCGCCAATGCCGATTGCACCTTGGTCGGCAGCGCATCCACCGGACCGGTGACCGGTTTGCCATCACCTCGCACCATTAAAATCAGATGATGGTTGTACCGGCCCAGCCACTGGTTGAGACTGACGGTCTCATGGGCGATTTCATGGCTTTGCAAGCCCGCCTGTTGCAACATGTCGGCCACGGCCGGCTCATCGAAATAGATCGGAATGCCTTGTCGGGACAAATCCACCACCTGTTGCGGCGTGATCGCATCGGGATGATCCGGGGGATGATTCACCAGATATTTCACCCCCACCGCCGGCCGGTCGGCGAAGAGATTGCCATCGGTCAATTGATGATTGCCCTGCGCGATGATGTACAACCCCTTTTGCAAATCGGCGGCCACCGGTGCCAACCCCAGCGATGGTCGCAATAGTCGAATCAGATGCTCGGTCCGCACGCGCCGACAATAGGGTTGAGTGTGATATTCGGTATCGAAATAACATTCGCGCGGATAAGAGGCCTCGGCCGGTGTGCCGATGATTTCAAACCCAAGCGATTGGAGAAATTGGATCGATTCCGGCGGCGGCTGGTCCATCGCAAGGCCCCGCGGCGTTTCGGGACGCATGACATTGGCCCATGTCCACAACACCCGTACACCATGTTCCCTGGCCCAGTGGGAAAATTCGATGAGGTAGGTGGATGATCCAAACTGCCGCGATGGGTAGATGTAACCACTGGTGGCGGTGAAGGCGTGTTTGGCGGGCCAGAAGGCGCGTATATCGCCGTTGAGGCTCATGTTGGCGGTGTAATAGGTGGCGATGTCTTTCAACTGATGTTCGCGATCGCGCGCCCAGGTCAGCCAGCCGTGAAATGAATCCCAATATTCGCCCAACGGCACGGAATAGAGCGCTCGCAGCGATTGTTTTGGACCCAATTGCCGGAAATAGGATTTGTCATAGGTGATAAAATAGGGCCACGCCACCTGATTGATCGCGCCACCCGGCTGCGGCCACAGGCCGTATTCCATGCAGAGCAGGGCGACATCCCCCCGGCGCAGGATTCGCTTGGGTCGATCCAGCAGATATTCCGTCCCCAACCCGCCGTGCGAGGCGAAATTGATCGTGGGCCAGCCGAGTTTTTTTTCGATCAATTCCCCATCCACCCCGAACAACGCGCCCGACCCGCCGATGATCACCAGCCGGGCATGATCGCCTGCGGCTTTGCGGGAGGCGATGACCTCCTTGCGGGAATAGAGGGCATCCACCCACGCCACTTCGGCGCTGTCGTAATGATTCAAAATTCCAAGCGTCAGCCCCGGCAGCAGCACCACCAGCGTCGCGAGGCAAACCAGCCACAGCCACCCAAACCCCCGCTTCGATGTGGCGGCGATGGGCACAATCTCCATCCGATGGCCCGGCCCATGCACGACATGTCCATCGCCCGAAACCGGACGAGAAGATATTGCAACACCCTGGGTGTTGGATGGTTCGGTCTTTTTGGCCACTCTTTCCCTCGAAAATCTGGTGCGAAACCGATTGAAACCAACTTACCGGATATGGCTCGATCTGGAAACTGTGGCCGAAATTCCTCATTCGCGGCGTTGCCTTATGGCCGCCGTGGGTGAATAATAATCATGTCCCCCAACACAGGTTGTTTTTTATGAGCAGCAACATCAAAGCCGGCCAGATCATCGAGAATGCGGACATCGACCGGGATACCCCCCAGCCGGAGATTCATGTTGAGGAGCGTCGGCTGACGCTGCATGACTTTCTCAAGACCGTCATCAAGTCGGGCGGGTCTGACCTGCATCTTCAGGCCGATTCGGTTCCGATGGTCCGCGTGGATGGGCGGGCACGGTTCATGGATTGCCTGCCGCCGACCAATGAGCAGCTTGGCGAATTCATCAAGATTCTGGTCAAGGATGAGGAGCATCATAAGATTCTCGATCATCGCGGTGCCGTGGACGTCTCCTATGCCATGCCGGATGGATCGGCCCGGTTCCGCGTCAACATCTTTCACAGCCGGCAAAAATATGCCATCGTGATGCGTCGAATCATCACCAAGATTCCCAATTTCGAGGAACTGAATCTCCCGCCGCAGGTGGAAGAACTGGCCAATCATCACCGTGGGATTGTGATTGTTTCGGGGACCACAGGCAGCGGCAAATCAACCACACTGGCCGCCATCATCGGCAAAATCAACCGGACCCGATCCGAGCGCATCATCACCATTGAAGACCCGATCGAATATCAACATGACAATGCCAAGTCGCTGGTCAGCCAGGTTGAGGTGGGGACCGATTCCGAAAGCTATGAGTACGGCCTGCGCGAAATGATGCGACAGGATCCGGACACGATTCTGATCGGCGAAATCCGTGACACCTATTCGCTCTCCACCGCGCTGCGGGCGGCCGATACCGGGCACCTGGTCTTCACCACCGTTCACGCCACCAATGCCTCGATGACGATCGAACGCATGGTGTCACTGTTTGATCCGGTGCAGAAGGATTTGCAGCAGACGCAGTTGGGGATGAACCTGATCGCGGTCTGCTGCCAACGACTGGCCAAACGACGCGATGGCAAGGGGCGGGTGCCGGTGGTTGAGATCATGATGGCAACGCCGATTGTGCGCAAATACATTCTTGAAGGTGAATTTGAGAAGCTCAAGGGTGCGGTCGGCAACCGCGAGGCGGGCAGCCAAAGTTTCGACCAGCATCTGACCGAGCTGTTCACCAAGCAGATCATCGATGTCAACGAGGCCAAACGGCTGGCAACCAACGTCGATGCGTTGAATCTGGCGTTGCGCGGAATCACCAACAGCGATACGAGGCTCAGATAGGGGATAGGTGGCAGGGGAGGGGTGTTATGGCGACTGGTCGGGGCCTTCGAGGTGGCTTTGTAACTGGCTGGCGCGGTCGAGAAGACCGGCCGGGTCGGATGGCTGGGTGCTGGGGGCCAGGGTGTAGGTCAGATGCCGGTCATCGTGCATGGGAATGGGCAGGATCACAAAGATGAAATCGAATGGAACCCACTGCCAGATCGGTGCGACCAGATACTCGTGGGTTTTGAGGGTTTCGTACCCTTCCTTGCGGACCTGCACGTCGTAGTCGCCATACCAGGTAAAATCGATGGTCATGGGAGTTCGACCGGCCTCGCGGCCATTGAGATGAACCAGCGCGCCCGATGGGTTGGATTGGATGGAGAGTGTTCGGCGCACGCACCCGGCCAGCAGCAACGCGGGTAAAAGGATGGCCGCCAGCTTATAAAATGGTGAGCGGTTCAAGGTGGGGTGAGTATAAAGTGCAAGGGATTGGCCGCAAGTACCTACGAATCGACGGCCGGGATGCTTTGTTCCACCAGATCGGCGGCGAGATGCAATCCATTCGTTTTGGCCATTCGACCGGCCGCTGCGCTGGCACTTTGGGTGTAATGGGGATCGGTTATCAATTGTCGCAGCATCGCGGCCACTTTTGGGGCGCGATAGCGATTGCGGGGGAGGGTTTGGGTGGTTCCCAGCCGAACCAACCGGGCGGCGTTGTCAAACTGGTCGTGGCTTAATGGGACAACCAGCGTCGGCAAACCCGCTGACAGCCCCTGGGCGCTGGTGCCGATGCCGCCGTGGTGGACGAAGGCGGCACATCGGGGGAGCAGCAGGCTGAATGGGGCGTAAATCACCGGCCGGATTTGCGGCGGAAGGTCTGCTGGAATCTGTTCAGGAAATCGGCTCATCAGCAAACCCCGTTGGCCCAGTCGCTGACAGGCAATGGCCGATTGATGGAAGAAATCGGCGGCGTGGCGCATGGCCGAACCGGCCGTAAAGACAATCGGCGGTGTGCCTCCGGCGAGAAATTGCTCCAGATCGGCCGGAAGTTGAAGCCGGTCCCCCTGGTCGAACAATGGAAATCCTGACAATCGCAATTGGGCGGGCCAGTCGGGTTGGATGGGGGCGAACCAATCGGGGAACATGCCGATGATCCGACCTGGTGAATTCCACCACCCCTGCACCGACCGGAGAGGTGGGAGGTTCATCTCTCGGCGGATGGCGTTGACCGGAGGCCGCATCACCCGTTCGATCACCAGCATGTCGGAGAGCCGAAACATGGCGCGTTTCAGCCAGTGCGGCATCCAATCTGCCATCGGCATCCCCTGATAGACCGGATGCTGATACAGACTGCGAAAGACCAACGGGGCCAGATGCACGGTGATATTGGGGATGTGCAAAGTCTCTTCGGCAAAACGCGCCCCAAAGGCGATGCCATGCGAGACCACCAGCACCGGCTCGCGGGCGCGTTCGCGCGCGATCAGGTCAAAGACCGGACGAATCATCGGCAGCAGCGCCCCTTCAAAGACGGTGCGAAGCCCCTTGATGGGATGCCACAGGTCCGAATTGGAGATCAATTGGTGAAACTGCTCATCGGTCCCCAGTTCGGCAAAGGCAAGGCCGGCGTTTTCGATCAGGGATTGAAAGTGGGCGTTGGTCGCCAGCGTCACAAAATGGCCGCGTCGGCGCAGTTCCAGCCCCAGCCCCACGAATGGGTGGACATCGCCGGCGCTGCCGAGGGTGATCAGCAGGATGTGCAAGGCCATTTCCTAAATTGAACCATCGGTGTGATCTTACGCGGTTTTTGGCATTCTGTCAGAAGGTGCCCGATGGGAAAAGAACGAATCATCGCCCCATCGACGATTGGCCGCGTTGAATTACAATTTATTGCATGGTTGATGGGTGGTTCATGCGATTGCACGGGGATGCGGCTAAGCCTTGGTCGGGGGGCGGTCGGCCTTCGTTGGTGTTGATCGGCTATGGCGGCGGGCATGGGGCGCGGCTGGAAAATAAGAATGGTGTGGTGCGAAAATGGGATGATCCCCTCGCCGCGCTGGCATGGATGGAACAACATGCACTATCCGAAGCCGGCCCCCACCGACGTTGGATTGGATATCTGAGCTATGATCTGGGGCGGCTGTTTGAAAATCTTCCCCAATCGGCGCGAGATGACCTGCAAATGCCGTTGTTCGCCTTCGGATTGGTTGATGATCTGGACCAATCCACACCGCAAGCGCCACAGGAGAAACAGACGTTCAATTCCGGCGAATTAAACAGCACCTTCGACCGACGGCGATATTTACAGGCGGTGGAACGATGCCTGGAGTATATCCGCGCGGGGGATGTCTTTCAGGTCAATCTCTCGCAGCGATTTGAGCTGCCTCTGCCCGCATCGGTGTGGGCGATTGATGAATCATTGCGGAAACATTTCCCGGCACGCTATGGCGCAACCATTCTGGCGGATGATTGGTCCTTGTTGTGCAATTCACCCGAATTGTTTTTGCGGGTTGAACCAACTGCCGATGGCCGAAGGAGCATCCTGACCCGCCCCATCAAAGGAACCCGGCCGCGACTGCCTGGTGAGGATGAGGCGTTGCTGCGGTCCATCAAGGATCAGGCCGAATTGAACATGATCGTTGATCTGGAACGCAACGATCTGGGGCGGGTGTGTGAAACGGGTTCTGTTCGAGTCAGCGAGCCGCGAAGGGTTGAAACCCACCCCACCGTTTTTCATGGTGTGGCCGGAATCAGCGGGATTTTACGGCCGGAGATCAATTTCGTGGACCTGCTGGCGGCCACATTCCCCGGTGGGTCGATCACCGGCGCGCCCAAGATTCGCGCCATGCAGATCATCGAGGAGCTGGAAGGGATTCGACGGGGTGCGTATTGTGGGGCGATCGGCTGTCTTTGCCATGATGGTTCGATCCAGCTCAATGTCGCCATCCGCACAATGATCGTTAAAGATGATAAGGTGTACATTCCGGTTGGCGGCGGCATCGTGGCCGATTCAGACCCGGCCGAGGAATATCAGGAGACCCTCACCAAGGCGGCGGCGATGTTCGAGGCGCTGGGATTGACCGTAAGATGAAATACATCGACCCACACATTCATTGTGTCAGCCGGACCACGGAAGACTATCAGTTCATGGCCCGCGCGGGGGTGGTGGCGGTCTCCGAACCCGCCTTCTGGGCCGGCTATGACCGAAGCAGCGCCGACAGTTTTTCCGATTATTTTCGACACCTGTTGGAAGTGGAGCCGCTGCGGGCGGCCAGATATGGGATCGAGCATTTTTCGTGGCTCTGCATCAACGCCAAGGAGGCCGAGAATGTCGAGTTGTCGCGCGAGGTCATCAACCTGATTCCACCATTGCTTGATCATCCCCGCGTATTGGGCATCGGCGAGATCGGCCTGAACAAGAACACCCGCAATGAGATCACGATTTTTGAGGAACAGGTGGACCTGGCCGCACGGCACGATCAACTGATCCTGATCCACACCCCCCACCTGCACGACAAACACAAGGGGACCGCCATCATCACCAGCATCCTGAAAAACGACCCGCGCATCCGGCCAGGGCGCGTGCTGATCGACCATTGCGAGGAACACACGATCAAAATGGCCAAAGAGGCGGGCTTCTGGTGCGGGCTGACGGTTTATCCGGTCACCAAAGTCACCCCGCAGCGCGCGGTGGACCTGCTTGAACAATACGGCGATGAGATGATCTGCGTGAACTCAGCCAGCGACTGGGGAGAATCATCCCCTTCCATGCTGATCGACACCGCGCTGGAATACCGCCGTCGCGGCCACGATGAACGACAAACCCTCGACGTCTTTTACAACAACCCCTGCCGGTTTTTTGGGCAATGCCCCAAATGGAAACCAAGGCCGTTGGAACTGTAAATCAACTACCCGTTCAACACCCGGTCCAACTCCGGCTTGATGATCGCCTCGATTCCCTTGCTGACTTCCGTCCACCTCGGATCAACTTCGTATCCACCCTGATCGAATGCTTCATCCGTGGCGATATATTTCAAGAAGCTGTCACCATATGCCGCCACCGCCAGTCGGCCGCGAAAATGGGATTTGGCGTACAGTTGATATTCCACCACCATCTCGGAGGGGAGCAATAAAATCCCGATCTCGCCAAACCGCATCAGGTCGATTCGATACGGATAACGCATCAAATTCTCTTCCAACCGCTGCAATTTCATCGCCGCGAGGTATCTGGGGCCAAATGGTCCCTCGCCGCGGATGATCGCCTGAAAATGCGCCTCGTTCTGTTCGATTTGGCTCAGCGGAACCTCAAACACCCGCTGATCCCATCGCACCCGCCCCACCGGCCCCGGCCGAGCCTTGGCCAGCGCCTCCTGCATCGCATCATACAGCCGAACCCCAAACACCAGCCGGTTGCGGGGGCGGTCCAGAGTGGTGTATTTTCCGGCCGTGATATCTCCCGCGCACCCCGTGAAATAGATCGGGAAAATCTCCGGGTGCGACTTCTCAAACAAATCCATCGCCACCCCTATCGTATCGGCCGAAATCATCCGCCGTCTATCGGACACCTGCGGATGGGAGGCATAAAAATTCAAGCAGACCATCGGCACCTGCTGATGATCATAAAAAACGATCTGATTCAACATCGGGTCGATCAACCCTTCGGGTCGGTCGCGGATTGCCGCATCCTGACAGACGCTCCAGCGAATCTTGCAGCTTCCATCCGGCTCCAATACCCGCCGGGTGCCGGCGAATTGGCTGACCGCATGGGAGGCAAAACCGATCCCCCCCACCTCGCGCGGCCTGCTTTTCAAGGCATTCTCAACCGCCTCGGTTGTCCGTTTCAGCACGTCTGAAAAATAATCCTCATCGTGAATCCGCTCACCGACCAGCCGTTCGATCCGCTCGTGCGCCTCTTCATCAATCAAGGGCGCATCATGCACATGGTTGCTGTGCAACGACACCTGATCGGCCGACACCTTGGCCCCCGCCGCCAGCGCCTCAACCAACCGACGCTGCGACCGTCCCACCAGATAGCAATAATCGATCCCCGCCAGGATGTACCGGCTCCCATTCGCCGACACCACCACTCCCCTCAGATACAATGGTGTTTCCACCCCCACCGCCACCGACTGCACATGCAACCCCCCGCACAAATATCCCCCCACCGGCGGGGTGACATCCACCTTGAACGTCGTCAACGCAACCTGATCCGTCATATATTGCTCCTTGTATCGCCAGCAATATACGAATAGAGCTTCTGGTCAGAAAGTGGGCGCATCATGGTAACGGCTTATGCCTGCCATTTTCCCCACAGAAACAGCGGCTGCTCAAATGGGATTGCCTGATTCACTTGGACGGTTACAGCGCCGGTTTTGCCGGTTGTGATTTTGATGGCCGGATCGTGAATCCATTCGCCCTGTGGTGTCAGCCGTTCAAATTGACCGATGGGGCGGACATCCCCAACGGAGAATTCCACCGCCGGCCATGGGTCCAAACTCAGGTTGAACAGTCCCAGAAGCACACCCTCCTGGCAATCTTTTCGGAACGCCAGCGGGTAGACACCATCCCCCCGCACCAGAAACGGGGCCTCTCCCCGCGCCAGCCAGTTGACGGCATGGTGCAGTTGTGTTGCGCGAAACGGATGATGATATGAAATGCCATAGGAAGCCTTCATGTCCAGGGCATGAACAAAAACCCGTCCTCCAAGTTGATTTTCATAGGCATATGAAAAGACATCATGACGCCGCCCATCCGGGTCCACGATCTTGCTGACAATTTGCGCCTCATCGCGCGGCCGCAGACGGGCCGCCACGCGATGAACGCCAAGGGAAGGAAGCGTGAGGGTCAAAAACATCTTGTCCGCGCCGCCGAAATCGGGATTGAAAAATTCCTCGGCGCTGAAGGGTTTATCCGGCCACAGATCCATGGATCGGGGCGGATCAATCTGTTTGAGGCCGATCAGGTCGGAAAATCCACGCTCGGCCAGCACGGCCGCCGCCATGCCATCCAGAAACAACCCCTTGCCGCCGCTTAACAGTTGTCGGATGGCCGAATCATCGAGCGCCCGAATGGTTTGTCCGGTGGCGCAAGTCACGGCCGACTCATCATAGGTGGTCGGGATGCCGTGACTTTCCAACGCGCACATCATGCCATGCCCATCGGCGGCCAAATCCTCGTACCAGGCATTGGGGATCATCCGCTTGAAATAACTTTCGCGCGAATCATAAAGCATCCGCACACCGCGATAGGTTCCCGGCAGTTGTGATCGCCCGGCCAGCGCGTTCAGATAGGGCTTGACCCGGCCGAGCATCTGGCCCATTTGCGGTTCCATCTCCATTGGCGTGCCGGCGTGGTCGAACAGGTTCATCGTCAGCCCGGCGCTGCCGAAGGCGAATGAAATCGCCATCTCCACGAAGGTGAACTTGATGCTCTTGGAATAGAGGGTGAAAGGCCAGCTTTCGACTTCGGTCTGGTCAATGGCCCCCTTGGGCAGACAATGGCGCGTCAGTTTGATCGAGTCATGGGAATAATAAAATCCACGCGGCGAATCCTCGTTGTAATTGCCCATGGGTGGGCGGCTATAAAGGGGCTGCCCATCGGCCAATGCCGTGGCGAATTCGTTCCAGCGCCTTCCTTCCATGCAATGCGTGCGCGGGCCGCTGCTCATCAGGCCCATGCACGTTGCTGGCGAGGTTTTGTGAACCGTCCTGGCAAGCTGGGCAACGACATCGACCATGATCCGTCCCTGCATGTCCAGAAAGGCCTTGCGCCAAGGATGCGGCTCGCCCGGCCGATAAATCGCCTTCACCAACTCCTCCCGCGACACCTCGGCGTTCACCAGTCGGCCAAAATGTTGCAGGTGCTTGGGACAAAAACACCCCAGCAGAACCGGCGCGTGGTTGAAGGTGCGAATGTCATCCTCCACCCACAGCACATGGGGTTTGGTCTGTGCGTAGAGTGTCCAGAGCCGCGCGGTGTGATCCCGCCATTGCGGGCAAAGCGGACAGGCGCAGCAGGTGCATTCCGCTCCATCATGGCCGACGCAGGTCTGGAGACCGGGAATGACGGCCGACCCATCGCGCCCCCGATCGGCATGTCCGAATGTGATCCACGGGTTGAGGGAATAGACGATCCCCAGCTTGTTCATCTCCTCACGGATGCGATGCAGGTGGGGTACATATGCCTCCAACCATTTCAGCGGCACCTGGCCGTGGCTGAATTCCTCCGTATCCACCTTGACGATCAATTCATCCACACCATATCGGGGCAGATAGTCGATCAGTTCCCGAAGATTTTCCTCAAACGACCAAAGAGGCAGCGTGCGGCGAAGGGCATACCAAGCGGCCGGTCGAGAAACAGGTTTGAATGAATCGTTCACGTTCATCTCCATGCACGCAGGGTCCGCCCCGCGGACCATTTCGTCAATTGGTCCGCGGGGCGGAAACTACAAAATAACCTTCCCCATTTTGGGTGGGGAAGGTCAGGATTACATCAAACAACACCGCGATTACTTTCGGCGACGACGCAGGCACATGGCCAGCGCCGGCAATCCAAACAACGCCATCGACGCCGGTTCAGGGACTACCTCCTGCCGAAGGGAGTAGTTGTCTATATAGAACTCACCGGTATTGAGTGGGTAGATGCCGACATAAGCCCATGACGTCGCTCCAAGGGGCGCTGCTATTGGGCCATACGAGTAGTGATGCCAGGCACCAGCTGATCCACTGACAAAATCCGCAAATGCCGACCCCGAATTCGGAACCACATTGGCATAGAAGGAACCACCCCCGATAAGCTTAAAGTCAAAATCCAAGTAGTAGTTGCCGCCAAACGTATGGCTATCAACAAGATGCGACATCCCATAATTGACGCCTCCTTGTGGCGTCATGGTGCCTTTAAGGCTATATGACGAAGCATCCGGCGTATCGTTGCTGACGGAAAGAGTGATTGCCGCATCAGCATTCCAGCCCGATGTTGTGCCCGATTCAAAGTCGCCGCCATTGGCGATCAGATTCGGACCTAAAACCACCGCGCTGGCATTGCTCGCCACCATGGCAAATGCGCCCAGAACGCCCGCCACAACCATTTTCTTGATCGCTTTCATTGCATCTCCCTTCGCCGTGTGCCGCGACATGCGGCCCAGGGCAAAAAACCAAAACTTCCAACCAACTCGCCCGCCGACACCGGCGGGACAAACAATTCTTGATCACAATTCATTTCGTCCCTCCACCTCCTTTGGTGTTTGATTGTGGATTTCCAAAAGCCCCCATTTCCGAGGAGTCCCTTCTGGTCCACACCGCTTCCAGCCGCACCTTTTGCAGCGGTTCCTCCGGCCGTTCAAGGCGGTCGTGCAGCAGCCGCCAGGCCTCCTCGCACATCCGTTGGACCGGCTGGACGATGGTGGAGATGGGGGTGTCCAGATATTCCGTCTCTTCAATCCCGTCACACCCCACCAGCGCCACATCGTCGGGAATCCGAATCCCCATGTCACGCAGGCCACGATAGGCCCCGATCGCGATTTCATCATTGGCGCAAAAAATGGCATCAGGGCATCCATGTTCCTTTACATGCTCTTTGACCGCCTCGCGCGATTCCGGCCGCGTACCCAGGGTGATTCGGATCAATTCCGGCCGGCGCGACGCCTCGGCCATCGCATCCAGATACGCCTTGTATCGACCTGAAGGATATTCCGTGGAACCGGTCAGCATGTGGGCGATACGCTGTCGGCCCTGATCCACCAGGGACCGAACCGCCTGGAGCGAGGGCGTGAGCAAATCAATCAACACCAGATCAGTGGCCGCATCATCTTCGGTGCTGATGCGGATGATAGGCGTCTCCCGCGATGCGGAGGCCTGGGGATAGGTGTTCAGCCACGAACCGCCGGAGTTGATAATGATCCCATCCACTTTCCATTGAGCCAGCCCCGCATCGCCAAAGGGTTTGTCCTTTAAGGCGCTCAACTCGCTCATGATGGTTTCATACCCATGGTCCTTGAGCAGCCGGTGCATCTGATGGGCGACTTTGTTGGCGAAGGGGGCACGAAAATCAGGAGACCAGAAGGCGACCATGTTCGTCCGCCCGGTCGCCAGCGCGCGGGCCGCGTAATTGGGCCGATACCGCAATTCCCTGACCGCCTTCATCACCCGGTCGCTGCTGGCCTTGGAGATCAGCGAACGGTGCTTGACGCTCAGGACGCGCGAAACCGTGGAGCTGGAGACTCCCGCGTGGTCGGCAATGTCCTGTATGGTCGGGCTCATGTTAATTCCGCATCCTTATACTTTTCCGGCCGCATAATTTCCCATGTCGGCGGCCAATTTGTGGTCATCAATCCGATCCGGCAAATCGATATAATCCGACTCCCAATACAAAATCTGCGGCGCGCCCAGTTTGTCGGCCAGTTTGACGCTCTGCTGGAACTGCTGACTATCCACCGGAACCCAGCCATACGACCAGACCGGGCAATAATCGCCCACGAGATCCTTCATATAGGCATAGGCCATCTCCGGTGTCGATCCTTCACCATAATAACCGGCCGCCACCGCCTCATCGATCCATCCGTTTTGCGCCCAGGTGCGAACATCCAGCAGCAAACCATTCAAATTGCCGTTGGGGGTTGTATTGGTCCCCCGGATGCTCCAGGGGTGATGACCCATGAACGAGATCACCAGTGAGCGGCTTTTGCCCTTGATCAGATCATGGGCGGCCCGCACGAACTGTGATTGCGGCTCGGCCCGCATTTGCACCCACCGCGGATCATAATTGCGAACCTGCGTCGGTTTGAGTCCATATTTTGCCTCAAACGCCTCCACCAGCGGTTTTTCATATCCAAAGTCGGCGGTTCCATCGGGCGTGGTCTGCGGATCGCTGCGAACATCTCCGGTGCGCATCCAGTCAAAAAAGAAACCGTCGATGTCGTAGGTGAGAATCTCCTTGATCAGCCCCAACTTGTATTGTCGCACTTCCTCGAATGCGAAGCTCATCTGCGAGATGTAAGGCTGTCCCGAACGCTTCACCCAGCGATATTGCGGATGCTCCCGCGAAAACCGGCTCTGCAGCCCCCACGCATGATCATCCTCATTGACCGTCAGCCAGGCGTGAATCTCCAGCCCGATTTGATGCCCATACCGCACCGCCTCGGCCAGCGAGTCAAAGTTCTCATACGTGTCGAATATCCGCCGGACCCGCTTTGGATCCCACGATCCGTTCCACACATGATAATTGTCCGCGTTGTACCCCTTGGCGACGCTCTCCATCAATTTGCTGGCGTAGAGGCTCTGCCCGCCGTCGAAGCATCGCCAGTAGATGCGCTTCCACCCGACCTGTTTGCACCGGTCGAGAATGTAGCGCACGCTTTGGACGCCATGGCCGATCCGATCCATGTCCCGCCACAGCCAGTCGCTGTGCGTGACCGGTGTGGAAAGAATGATCGAACCGTTCGGGTTGGACGCTGATTTTGACTGCATAAAATCCTGTAATCCGTTATTCGCCAGCGATCAGTTGCCCTGGATTTTCTCCAAGAGTTGCAGCACCCTCAATCGGTAAACATCCGGCTCGAACGCATCCTTCGCCTGTGCCACCCAGGCATAATTGGTCTTATAGTCGTCGTTGGCCGGCGTGGATCGGTTCAACGCGCCGGCCGACGCATTCAACAGCGAGTCGGCCTGCAACTTCAAATCCGCATTGCCACTTCGGCCCGCGGCATCCCGCAACATGGCCAGATACTCGTAATCCTCAATCCCCTCCCGTGTCGCCTCCCAGTGCAGGGCGCTGACAATGCCGTTGGGATCCAGAAAGACTGGTGTATACGGGATTTGCGATGTCTCGTACTCGTTCCACGAACTGGTCGTGTTCCCCTTGTCATAAAACGCCCAGAATCCGATCCCCTCCATCTGGTGCGCAAAGGCATGCCACGCCAACTCACGATAATAAACCTGCGGCGAGAAGGTTTTGACCGGCCCCATACACTGATAAAACCACAACTGATGGCCCGACTTGCGGAAATTCTCAAAAAACTCCACCGACTTTGCCCCATCCGCATGGTAATACATGAAATTCGGACAAATCATGTCGCTCAAGGCGATGGATTGCTCCTGAAGTTTGGCATATTCAGGCTTGGACCACTCCGGCATAAATGCCCTATCCTGAAAGACTTTGATCGTGGGCGTCACCGCGTGAATCGCCTTGGACCATGCGATCACACGCTGTTCCTGTTCTTCATTGAGCGGCTCATCCAGCAGCAGCAAACCAAGCTGCGATGGATCGAGCTTCAGCTTTTGCAGATGCTCCGCCAGCGCCTTGGCCCATGACCCCACCCGCGCATCAAATTCAGGCGAACCCTCCTTCGTACCCGCAAACGAACTGTTGAGATCGCCGTAAGCCAGTACATTGGCAAAGACCAGATATCGCCGCGCCCCCGGCCACAACTTGACCCACGCATCCAATTCCCGCGTCTCCAGCGGCTTGATGAGTTTGCCCGCGGCATCAAAATCACCGGCGGCCGGCCAGGGCAGCACATCGCGATTGGCCCATGGGCTGTCCACAAAATGCGATCGCATCATGTCGATGGCCGCCTTCGTGGTCTTCTTGAACCGCCCATCATTCGCGCTGTCCCACATACCCAACGACAACCGGGGAGTTCCCATCCGGATCGGGGAGACCGTCAACGTCAACGGCACGCTCAGCGCCTGTGAGTCGCTGTTGATCAGGAGTTGGCCTTTGTATTCACCCGCATCAAGCTTCGATGAATCGACCGAAATCCAGATTTTGCTCGTCAACCCCACCGGCAGTGTCACCGGATAGGCGCCGTCAACACCCTTTGTGATCGGCAAGGCGGCCGCCACGGGTGTTCCATTATAGGTATCTGTCCAGGGAATGACCGAAAGGCTCAGCCATGGCGGCGTCGGTCCACCCGGCAACGACAACAACTGAATCTTCGCATCAATGGGTTTCTCGGTTGCATTGCTCAGCAAAAACGCATCCGCGCGGGTCTCATTGCCCATCATCGCGATGGAGATCGTCGGCGGCCTGACGGCGGGTTTGCCGGCCTCAAACGCCGAAAAAAGCTCATATCGATCCACCTTGCGAATCGACAAGGCCGGCAAACCCATCTCATGCGAAATCGCCCCGTTGATCCTTAAAATATTGCCCTGCGCGTCGTTCATCGGAAAGATCGTGCGGAACGTTTCCGGATCGGCATCCGGCACATTCAAAACCGCGTCACGCGCCTCATCCAATCGTGCCGACAACGCTGCTTTTTGACCGGCCGGGATGTTCGACGCATCAAGCCGTGCGCGAACAGCGGCCAAATCCGCATTTAACCGATTGCGAACACCCGCATTGGTGGCGGCCACCCGTACCAGCCGGGTCATATCCGTGACTACCTTCCCCTGCACCGGCGCGTTCAACAAAGCATCCGGCCCTCGATACACCTCAATCTCATCGCAAAACAAGAAAGACATGCTGGGGACCATGACAAAACGGACATATCGCCCCCGCCCCTTCATCTGATCCGTGGTGTAACGGAAATTGCCCCCTTCAACGGCCGGCGCCGGTACACGCCCCGCCTGCAACGAGAGTTTGACCAGATCGCCCGCCTCCCGCCAGACTTTCTCGTTCTCACTCACCAGCACAAAAATGGCCTTGGGCCAATCGGCCCCCGCCGGCGACCAGGCGGCCGTGCTGAACGATGCCCCGGAAATCGGCTGAACCGAACCCAGATCTATCGTGACGACGATCGGAATGATATTCCGCCAACCCACAATGCAATTCTGCACCCACAGGGTCTCCTTGGGATTCGCATACTGCCCATCGGTAAGTTGTGTTGCATCCCCCGGCTCAGTCGTGGCGGGATAATTGGGAGCATTCTCCATGACATACGGCCGACCCAGGGCGATGTTCTGCTGCTGTGCCCTTGCCGGCCGGGCCACTGTCAGGCCGACCAGTAAGACCAAGCCGACAAAACCACCGACCCATTGATTCATCCGTTTCAATCCCATGAATCGATCCTTGATCAATCGCAACTCACCTGTTCCGCAATCACGCCCCGCCTGCAAATGGCAACACCTTCTGCAAGCGGTTGCATGAGACGAATTGTACACCAAGAATTAGGGTTTACAAGAAAATTTTTGCCCGTTTTGAGTACGCGATAGGCCAAAGCGGTCGCAAGTTCGGGTTATGTTAAGGTTAGCCGCCCGCTCGGCCATCAATTCTTCGCCCTTGGCTGCGATTCGCTACCATACCGCCCCATGAAAACCATTTTGCTGCTGACGATCTCCAACATCTTTATGACCTTCGCATGGTATGGGCATCTCAAGCACAAGGATCGGGCATTGTGGGTGGTCATACTCGTCAGTTGGCTGATCGCATTTCTGGAATATTGCTTTCAGGTCCCCGCCAATCGGATCGGCCACAACCAGGGATTCAGCGCTGCGCAGCTCAAGACCATCCAGGAGATCATCACACTGGTCGTCTTCGCGGTTTTCTCGGTGACATACCTGAACGAAAAATTTCAGTGGAACTATGCCGTGGGATTTGTGCTGATCGCGCTGGCCGGGTTTTTCATGTTCCACAAGTGGGCATGATGCATCCCTTCAACAACATAAAATTCCGCATCGTGGCAGGATGAATCCCTCCCTACGCGCGCAACGTCGCCTTCAACTTATCCCTGGCGGCGTCGATCACCTTCTGCACTGACTGTTCCACCTGTTCGCCGGTCAGTGTTCCCTGGGATGAACGGAAGACCAGCGTGATGGTGATGCTCTTGGTCCCTTTTTCCAGCGGCTTGCCTTTATAGGTGGTGACATATTCCAGTTCTTCCAATAGCTCCGGTCGCACGCCATGGACTAGCTGTTCCACCTGCTCATAACGCATCTGTTCATCCACCACCAGCGACAAGTCACGCCGAATCGCGGGGTATTTCGGCAGCGCCCTCAACTGCGGCACATGCTGCGCCCCCGCGATCAGCGCATCGCAATCCAACTCCGCGATCGCCGGGGTCTGCCGCAATCCCAGTTTGTTTTCAATGGCGGGATCAAGTTGTCCCAGATGCCCGATCACTTTACCTTCCCATTCAATCCGCCCGCACGCGCCGGGGGCATAACCCGGCCGTTGATCGGGAGATATTTTGACCTTCCGACTGGCGTTCAGACGAGAAAGCAATTCCTCAATCGTGCCGCGAAGATGGCGAACATCCCCACCCGTCAGGCCAATGTGTCGGCGTTCCACCACCGCGCCGACCGAATCGCTCCAGAATGAACCGCCAATCTCATACAACCGAACACCTTGATTCCCGGCCGACTCATTGCGAACTAACGCCTCCAACAAGCCTGGGATCAAACTGGGCCGCAACTGCCCATCCGCCTTTCGCACCGCATGTTCGGCCCGCAGCAGATCGTGCGCCTCGGGCGGCACAAAATCGCGCGCCAGCAAATCACTCACCCAACTGAACGTCACCGCCTCGTTATATCCCCCCGCCACCAGCACCGACCGGATCAAATCCATCGTCACCCGCTCCGGTTCGGGCGGCGTCAGGCGAATCGAAATTTCATCCCGCACCGGAACCTTGTCATAACCCACCACGCGGGCCACTTCCTCCACCAGATCGACCTCGATGTTTAAGTCCAGCCGCCAACTGGGGATACAAACCTCAAAAGCCTCCCCCGCGCGGGTGGGCTTCAATTGCAGACGATTCAGCGCGTCCGACACCGCATCAACAGGCAATTCGATCCCCAAGACCTGCTTGAGTTTGGCCAACCGAAGGGTCAGTTTTTGGGGCTTGGATCCACTTTGTCCCGCCTCGACCACGCCAGCCGACAATTCGCCACCTGCTATTTGTAATATAAGCTGCGCCGCGCGAAGCCCGGCACGCCCCGGCAATGTCGGATCAATCCCACGCTCAAATCGATAGGAACTATCGCTTTTCATCGCCAGCGTGCGCGCGGTGTTGCGCACCGACAGGGGGTCGAACCGCGCCGATTCCAGCAAAATATTGGCCGTGCCGGCGGAAACCTCGCTCTCCAATCCACCCATCACCCCCGCCAGCGCCACCGGCCGATCGGCATCCGCGATTACCAGCATCCCCGGCTGCAAAATACGCTCATGCCCGTCGATGCTGGTGATTTTTTCACCCGCGCGAGCCTCGCGAACCACAATCCGCCGGCCGACCAGTTTGTCAAAATCAAAGGCATGCAAAGGCTGCCCCATCTCCAGCATGACATAGTTCGTCACATCAACAATGTTATTGATCGATCGCAACCCCACCGCCTCCAACCGACGAACCATCCATTGCGGGGTGGGACCGACTTTGACATTGCGGATGATCCTGGCCTGATAATGAGGACAAAGTGGTGATTCGATGGTCACGCTTGTCAGGGTGTCGGCGGCCGGCGCGGATTCTTTGGCGGATGGTTCCAGCGGCTTAAACGGTCGGTTCAACAAGGCGGACAATTCACGGGCGATCCCCAGGTGCGACAAACAGTCGCCCCGGTTGCTGGTCACTTCCACGTCGATGACGGTGTCGTCCCCGTGGCGTTCGATCACTTCCACCGGCAGGCCGCCGTTGGTGAGGGCGTCGGCGGCGGTGGTTGCGGGCAGTTCGCCGGGGAGATATTCAAAGAGCCATTCCATGCTGGTTTTCATAGCGTGAACAATGTAAAGGAAAGCGGGGAATTTGGCACGAAGGGGATGAAAAATCGCCGGTTGCTTGAAAAATATGGCCGGTGGCCCACAATAACGCGGCCGATGAGGCCCGACGGGGCCGATGGGTGTCATTTTGTCATTTTATTGCTCGCCCGCCTGGATGAAGTACATGCGCAAGTTACTGGTAGCCAATCGAAGTGAGATCGCCATACGAGTCTTTCGCGCCGCCACGGAGCTGGGGCTGGAGACGGTGGCGATTTATACCTATGAAGATCGTTTTGCACTACATCGATTTAAGGCGGATGAAGCGTATCTGATCGGCCCAGAAGAAGGGGGCGAGCCGGTCAAGGGATATTTGAACATCGACGCGATCATCGCGGTGGCGTTGGAACATGGGGTGGATGCGATTCATCCGGGGTATGGGTTTCTGGCGGAAAACGCGGATTTGGCGCGGGCGTGCGAGAAGAACGGCATCACCTTCATCGGCCCGACGCCGCGGATGTTGGAAATGTTCGGGGACAAGACCGCCGCCAAACGGCTGGCGGTTCAGGCGAAAGTGCCCACCGTGCCGGGGACGGATCGCGCGTTGAAGGATTTGGCGCAGGTGAAATCGGCCGCCAAAGAGGTGGGATATCCGATCATCATCAAGGCCAGTTTCGGCGGCGGCGGGCGCGGAATGCGCGTGGTGCGCAATGAATCCGAACTGGCGGGCAAGCTGGAAGAGGCCCAGCGCGAGGCCGGTGCGGCGTTTGGTCGGGCGGAGGTGTTCATTGAGCGGTACATCGCCCGCGCCAAGCACATTGAAGTGCAGATTCTGGGGGATTCGCACGGAAATCTGGTTCACCTGTGGGAACGGGACTGTTCGGTGCAGCGACGTCACCAGAAGGTGGTGGAGATCGCACCCAGCGTGAATTTGTCGCAGGAGATGCGGCAACGCATCTGCGATGCGGCCGTTCGGCTGTGCAAGCCGGTGAACTATCAGGCGGCCGGCACGGTGGAATTTCTGGTGGATATGGATCATCAGGAATTCTTTTTCATCGAGGTCAATCCGCGCATCCAGGTGGAACACACCGTCACCGAGGTGGTGACCGGCGTGGACCTTGTGAAAAGCCAGATTCTAATCTGCCAGGGGCACAAGCTGCACGAAGCGCCGTTGAATGTGCCAAAACAGGATAAGATCGAGACGCGCGGATACGCGGTGCAGTGCCGAATCACCACGGAGGATCCGGAAAACCACTTTATTCCCGATTACGGCCGTTTGGCGACGTACCGGTCGGCGGCGGGATTCGGCATTCGACTCGATGGTGGGACGGCCTTCAGTGGCGCGGTCATCACACCCTATTTCGACTCGCTGCTGGTGAAACTGACGGCGTGGGGGACGACCTTTGCCGAGGCGATTCGACGGATGGACCGGGCGTTGCGCGAATTTCGCGTGCGCGGGGTCAAGAGCAACATCCCGTTTCTGGAAAACCTGATCCTCAACCCGGTCTTTCAAAGCGGAAATGCGACCACAACCTTCATCGACACCACACCGGAGCTGTTCCATTTCCAACCCAAGCGGGATCGGGCGACGAAAATTCTCAGTTATCTGGGAGATGTGATCGTCAACAGCCGGCCGGATGTCAAAGGGAAGGCCGTTTCGGGTCGGGAATTTGTCGATCCGCCAATGCCCAACGCGCCGCGCGGTGATGTGCCGGCCGGTTTGCGCAACAAGCTGCTGGAGATGGGGCCGGAAAAATTCGCCCAGTGGGTGCGTAAACAAAAGCGCATGCTCTTTACCGACACCACGATGCGCGATGCCCACCAGTCGTTGCTGGCGACGCGGGTGCGGACTTTTGATCTGGTGAAGATCGCCGATGCGGTTTCGCGGATGGAATCGGGGCTGTTCAGCCTTGAGATGTGGGGCGGGGCGACGTTTGACGCCTCCATGCGGTTTTTGCAGGAAGACCCGTGGGACCGGCTGGATCAGTTGCGGGCGAAAATCCCCAACATCCCCTTCCAGATGCTGCTGCGGGCGAGCAACGCGGTGGGGTACACCAATTATCCCGACAACGCCGTTCGGCAGTTCATCATCGACAGCGCAAGTCACGGGATCGATGTTTTCCGCATTTTTGACTCGCTGAATGTCGTGGACAACATGACGGTCGCGATGGATGCGGTGTTGGAAAAGACCTCGTCGCTGTGCGAGGCGGCCATCTGTTACAGCGGCGACATTCTCGATCCGCAGCGCACCAAGTTCACGCTCGATTATTACGTCAAAATGGCCAAAGAGCTGGTGAAGCGAGGGGCGCACATCCTGGGCATCAAGGACATGGCCGGGTTGTGCAAGCCTTACGCGGCCTATGCGCTGGTCAAGGCGCTGCGGCAGGAGGTGGATGTGCCGATCCATTTCCATACTCACGACACCAGCGGCATCAATGCAAGTTCGGTGCTGCGGGCGTGCGATGCGGGGGTGGACATCGCCGATGCGGCGTTGTCATCCATGAGCGGAACCACCAGCCAGCCGAATCTCAATTCGCTGGCTGCGGCCTTGAAAAACACGCCAAGGGATTCTGGTTTGGATTTGAGGTCACTCAACGCCCTGAGCGATTATTGGCAGGCGGTGCGGGATTATTATTATCCGTTTGAAGAGGGGCTGAAATCGGGGACCGCCGAGGTGTATGAGCATGAAATGCCCGGCGGGCAATACACCAATCTGCGTCAACAGGCCAAGAGTCTGCATCTGGCCGACCGGTGGCATGAGGTGGCCGATGCGTATGCGACCGTCAACCAACTGTTCGGCGACATCGTCAAGGTGACGCCGTCGAGCAAGGTGGTGGGTGACATGGCGCTGTTCATGGTGACCAACAACCTGACGGCCATGGATGTGCTGTCGCCGGACCGGAAATTGAGCTTCCCCAAAAGCGTTGTGGAGATGATGCAGGGGGCGATCGGCGTGCCTGATGGTGGCTGGCCGAAGGTGTTGCAGAAAATCATCCTGAACTCGGCCGGCGTTGAGCCGATTCGAGGGCGCGCCGGGGCGAAACTGCCCAAGGTGGATTTCGAGGCGACCAAAAAGGAACTCACCGGCAAAATCCATCGCGAGCCAAGGGATGTGGATGTGCTCAGTTATGTCCTGTATCCGCAGGTTTTTCTGGATTTGGAGAAATTCCGCCAGCAATAGTCCGACACCAGCGTCATCCCCACGCCGAATTTCTTTTATGGTGTGCTGCCGGGGGAGGAAGTGAACATCGAAATCGAGCCGGGCAAGACGCTGATCATCAAATACCTGACCACCGGCGAGCCGCGCGAAGATGGGATGCGCACCATCTTCTTTGAACTCAACGGCCAGCCGCGCGAGGTGGTTGTACCGGATCGCTCATTGGAAGGCAATCTCCACAAACATCCCAAGGCCAATCCCGACGACCCCAACGATGTGGCCGCCCCCATGCCGGGCAAAATCAGCTCGGTTGTCGCGAAAAAAGGGCAGAAGGTCAAAGGGGGCGAGCGGCTGCTGAGTATTGAAGCGATGAAAATGGAAACCGCCGTCTATTCCCCCCGTGAGGCAACGGTGGCGGATGTGCTGGTCAAGGCCGGTTCAACGGTCGTCGCGGGGGATTTGTTGATCGTTCTGGAGTAACTTGAGCAAGGGTGGCGACCACTTTTGTCTGTCCCGACTGCGCGGGGAACTCAAACCCTTTCGCCTGCACTTTTTCCCCCGTTTGCGTTCCACCAACGACCACGCGGCCGCGTTGCGTAAACGGCGCGAACTGTTTGCCCCGGCAATTGTATTGACCCCCCACCAGATCGCCGGGCGCGGACGGGGTTCCAATCGTTGGTTCAGCGCCGGCGGCAATTTGACGGTCACCTTTGTCATGCCGGTGGAGGAGCATCTTTCCCCCATTCAATTGCCGCTGGTGGCCGGGTTGGCGGTGCGGAATGCGGCCGCCAAATTGAGCGAAAATCATCAGATCGAACTCAAATGGCCCAATGATGTGCTGCACGAGGGGCGAAAACTGGCCGGGTTGCTCTGCGAACGGGTTCACAACGCCGATCTGATCGGCGTGGGGTTGAATGTGAATCTCGATCCCGCCGATGCGCCATATAAGCTTCGCCGACAGGTAACCAGCCTTTGTTGCATCGCCGGTCGGCGGTTTGATCTTAATGATGTGCTCATCACCCTCGCCCACACCCTGCATCGAACCCTCGGACGGCGTAGCGAACATCCTTACGCCAAGTTGTTGGAGGAATACAACCAGCACCACGCACTGACCGGCCGGCGGATTCAGGTGCAGTCCACCCCAAATGAACCCCCGCTGGCGGGTTCCTGCGAGGGAATTGACGACATCGGCCGATTGCTGATCCGCCGTGGACAGGTGCTGCACCGCATTTTGGCCGGTTCGGTCATCGCCGAGGCTTAATTCCACGGCTATAATGTTAAAAGACAAGGAGCAATGTCGTGCCCATTTATGAATACGCCTGCAAGTCTTGCAACCATTCCTTTGAACAGTTGCAGCGCACCATGAACGATGACGCGAAGGTCAAATGCCCCAAATGTGGGTCGGCCAAGACCGCCCGCACACTCAGTGTCTTTGCGGTTGGTGCGGAATCGGCCAGGAGCGCACCGGGCGCTGCGCCCGGCATGTGCGGGCGATGCGGCGGACCGGGGCCGTGCGCGATGGATTGATTCATCCCCGGCATTGCGATCTCATTCAATCAACATTGCAAACGCATTTATATTTCTCCCTCCACCGGTACGCCGGGGGAGGGTTGGGGAGGGGGTTCGTTTCGCGCTATATTCGAGGAAAACCCCCACCCTAACCCTCCCCCGGCGTACCGGTGGAGGGAATGAGGAGGCTCCACAGTTATCATGAACGCCACTCAAAATATAAATGCGTTCGCCCTGATTAAATTAAGAAAAGGCGGCCCGTTTCCGAGCCGCCTTTCCCGTGTTTACTCCGCTGTCGCAGGTTACCGGCCTAGCAGCGACAACACGTTCTGAGGCGAGGCGTTGGCCTGCGCCAGGACGGATGTGGTCGCCTGGACAAGAATCTGCGCTCTTGTCATGGCGGCGGTTTCCGACGCGAAGTCAGCGTCGCGGATCGCGCTTTCGCTCGCGGTCACGTTCTCCAGCGCCACCGACAGGCTGTTGACGTTGGTTTCCAGAATGTCTTTCTGGAACGCGCCCAACCGCCCACGGAGGGTCGCCACCTGACGGATGGCGGTGCTGAGTATCTTTTGCGCCTGGATCGAGTTGCCCGACACCAGCGAGTTGCCCCCGCCGCTGCCGATGCTCGACAGGAACCCGGAGACCTGATCGCCCAGCTTGGTGGTGGCCACCGCGCCGATGCCGATCTGCACCTGTCCCTGGCGGTTGACTTCGGAACCAAGCTGGAACTTCGCTCCGCCACCGGTGATGTTGAAAGTGGTCGTGGTGGCCGTCTGAGTGCCAAAGGCGCTGTCGAGCGTCAGTGACAGGTCCAAATCGCCGGTTCGCACGGATGCCACCAGTCCGGAGACCTCGGCCGAGCTGCCGTTGACATTGACCTGGGCATCGGCGCCGAAGTCCTTGCCGTTGGCAAACGTACCGGTGATCGTTTTGACGCTGACGAACTGACTGGACCCGTAGGCCGTGCTGGTCAGTTTCAGGGCCGCGCCGCTCATCGCAGCGCTGACGCCGGTGGAATTTTTCAACTGGTTGACCGCCACCATGATGGCGCTGTTGTGGGCGCTGGCGGCGAACGACAACTGCTCGGTTCCCAGGTTTCCGGCGACTTCGATGGTCGTCGGTGTGCCGCCGATGCCCGATGCGCTGTAGCCAATCGACCCCAACTGGGCACTGCCCGTCACCTGCACGGCGATGTTGACCGTGCCGTTGTCGGGGAGTTTGGCGGCGTTGATCTGGGCCGTGTCGATCTTGGTCGCATCCAGACCGCTGGTGGTGTAATCCAACGACCCGTTCAGCAGCTTGACGCCGTTGAACTGGGTGGTGTTGGCGATGCGGTTGACCGAATTGAGGATCGCGTCCACCTGCAACTGGTTGGCGCTGATTTCCTCGGGCGACAACGCCCCGCTGTTGGCGGCCTGGTTGGTGAGGGTTTGTACCTCAAGCAGCAACGCCGACACTTCGCCCAGCGCCCCTTCGGCCGTGTTGATCACGTTGCCGGCGCGGGATGAATTGTCGATCGCCTGGTTGATGCCGTTGATTTCACTGCGCAGGGTTTCGCTGGCGATCAGACCCGCCGGGGCGTCCTTGCCGGTGTTGATTTTAAGTCCGCTGCTGAGACGTTGCAGCCGCATCGACAGATCGCTCTGGTTTTTGCTCAATCGATGAATGGCCTGCAATGACGAGATGTTGGTATTGATACGACTCATGGTATCCTCCGTGATACTCTTGGCCGGTTAGGGCCGGTTATTTTTGGCCGTGGATATCCGTATCCGCGGCGTACAACTGAATTCAACCCGGCCGGACATTTGTGAAGCGGATCCACCGCGACCAAATGCCAACACAGGTTCACGACACACAATAAAAAACGAAATAACCGGCGCTCCGCGTCCGGCGGATGTGATGAGATGGGTGGGAGTGAACCTCCTTGTTCCAAAAACCATGCGGCCGAATCCGTTCGACCACCGCTTCGCCGCCGGCATCACCGACGGTTTGCTTGTCTGGCTTTATTGTTCGGAAGATCAACCGCGCAAACTTGAACCATTTCCCCGGCAAACATTGCGCCCCCGCAACGCCCAATAATACCGCTTTTGGCGCTCCAGAAACGGGTTGGATTGGAGTTGCTGCTCAATGGGGCGCAAATATTGCGCTTTTTATCCCACCACCAGATTGTTGCGATGAATGACCTCTTCGTAGGCCGCATCCCCCAGAGTTGATCGTACGGCGGCGGTTTTTTGACCCTGAATGCGGGCGATGTCCTTTGAGCCATAATTGCTCAATCCGCGCGCCACCACCCGGCCATCAGGGCCTTTGACGGCGATGATTTCCCCCCGTTCAAATTCACCCTCCACCGACTTGACCCCCGCCGGCAGCAGGCTTTTGTGCTTTTCGACCAACGCCCGCACCGCTCCCTCGTCCACGATCACCGCGCCGGCCGGTCGAACCGAACCGATCCAGCGGATGCGCGAGGAGAGTCGCCGGGCCGCCGGTGAAAAGAGCGTACCCACCTCCTCGCCATTGATGATCCGGATCAGCACATCCTCCATCCGGCCATCGGCCACGACCATCGTCTCGCCGGCCTCGGTGACCATCTTGGCGGCTGTCAGTTTGGAGTCCATCCCACCTTTGCCAAGGGATGATTTTTCGGTCCTAACCAGCCGGCGGGCCTCATCAATCGACCGGACCAGCCGAACCGATTTGCCGGCGGCATCCAATAGCCCATCGACCACGCTCAATAGCACCAGCAGGTTGGCCCGCAGAGCATGGGTCACCATGGCGGCCAGAATGTCGTTGTCACCGAAGGTGATTTTCACCAGTTCATCGGTGCTGACGGTGTCGTTTTCGTTGATGATCGGCACACCACCCAGTTCGTGTACGGCATGGATCGTATTGCGAAGGTTCAGGAAACGGGTGCGTTCCTCAATGTCATCGCGCGTGAGGAGGATTTGGGCCACGCACATCGAATGGGGCGCGAAAGCCGCCGCCCACGCATCCATCAATCGCCGCTGCCCCACCGCCGCCACGGCCTGCAGGATTGCCAGGTCGGTGGGACGTTTGGTGAGTTTCAGCTCGCGCATGCCCGAGCCGATCGCGCCGGAGCTGACGATTGTCACGCCCAACCCTTTTTGGCGCAGCTGCGCCACCTGTGAGGCGATGCGGGATAGAAACGCACCGTCCAACTGGCCGGTCTTGTCGGCCAGTGACTGCGTCCCCAGCTTGATCACCACGCTGCGGACGGCCGACATGTGTTGTGAGCGATTCAAAGGATCCGAAGACATGAAAATTCAACCGCGGTTAAAACCACTGGCGCTTCTGCACCATGTATTGATAATAAAACTGCTCATCGGACTTGGTCAGGTAGATGATTCCCTCGATGAACCCGATCAAACCACCCAGCCCGCAGGTGGCAATTGTAATCAGAATCTGTAAAAAACCGGCCAGCGGCATTCCCAGAATAAACTTGTGAATCCCCCATCCGCCAAACAGGATTCCCATCAATCCCGCCAAAACCTTCTTGCTTTGCGCGGGCTGGTAGGTGGGCATGTTGGAATAGGCGATGGGGACGGATGCGGCCGCCTGCGCCGGCTGATGATAGGTCTGCAACAGCGATTGCAGTTCCGGAATCATTCCCGCCTGCTGCCATTGCGGCATTCCCTGTTTCCAGACCAGCGTGTCGGAGCGAAGACCCTGCGCGGCCAGTTCGTTGATCTCAAACGGCCCGCGTTGAACTCCGCCATCGCCCAGGAAATAACCCATGGTCCTGCTCCCGTGGGGAAATTCTACCGTAAAACCATGCAACAGGCGCAAAAAAAGAAACCTTCCGCCGTGGCTGGGAAGGTTTCTTTGTGTTTCGTGGCCTTTGGTTGGAGCCAGGCCCAAAACGATCGGTGACAATTTGAATCCTGACCTGAAGTTCGCCGGAGTTTGAAGCCACGTCTCCGGCCGCAAGCGATCATTCGATCGACTTACCGCTTCTTGGTCGTCTTCTTTGTCGTCTTCTTGGACGACTTCTTAGCGGCTTTCTTCTTAGCTGCCATGGCGCTGTCACCTCCTTTCTGCGCGCAAATTTAAGGCCGATTAAAATTAGAGTCAATGATTTTTTATGTTTCGCAACATTTTTTTCTTGACGGGTGGTTGATGCGCCGGCCATCCAAAATCCATTTTTGCGATGCCGCGCGCCTTCAATCTCACGGCCGAGTGTGCTTGAGGCGAGGGTGCGGCCGCGTAAGATGACTCATGTCGATCTCGATGAAAGGAAATCAATGTCCACCGTCAAACATCCGCTCGTGCTGATCATCCGCGATGGCTGGGGCCACAACCCCTACCCCAAATGGGACAACGCCAACGCCGTCCATCTCGGCAAACACCCCGTGGATGACAAACTACTGGCCGATTACCCCCACGTTCAGATTCACACCAGCGGCTTTGATGTCGGCCTGCCCGAAGGAACCATGGGCAACAGCGAAGTGGGCCACCAGAACATCGGCGCCGGCCGGATCGTCGATCAGGAATCCGTCCGCATCACCAAGGCCATTCGTTCGGGTGAGTTCTTCGACAACCCGCAGCTCAATGCCGCCGTCACCAACGCCTTGGAAAATCGCTCCAATCTCCACCTGTTCGGCATCGTCTCCGATGCCGGCGTTCATGGACTGCTCGAACATCTGTATGGGTGTCTGGAATTGTGCCGCCGCCGGGGATTAACCCGTGTTTTTCTGCACGCTTTTACCGATGGGCGAGATTCTCCACCCTCTTATGGCCTCAAATACATCCGCGAAGTTGAGGGGAGGATGAAACAGCTCGGCGTGGGGCAAATCGCCACCGTCAGCGGGCGGTATTATGCCATGGACCGGGACAACCGATGGCCGCGCGTTGAAAAAGCGTATCGCGCCATCGCCAATGGCGAAGGCCCAAAGTTCCAATCAGCCGAGGCGGCCATCGCCCACTATTACGACCACCCCACCGAAACCAACATGTCGGGTGATGAGTTTGTCACCCCATCGGTCATCTGCAACTCCGATGAATCCCCCCGCGCCACCATTCGCAACGGCGATTCAGTCATCTTCTACAACTATCGTGGCGACCGCCCGCGCGAACTGACCAAAGCCTTTGTCCTCGATGATTTCACCGGATTCGACCGGGGCCAGAAACTCTCGCTGTTTTATTGCACCATGTCCGCCTACGAGCAGGGCCTGCCGGTCCATGTCGCCTATCCCAAGCCCCCCAAGATGGACAACATCCTTGGCGACTACCTTGCCAAGCACCACTTGAGACAGTTCCGCTGCGCCGAAACCGAAAAATTCCCCCACGTCACTTTCTTCTTCAACGACTACCGCGAAGACCCCTTCCCCGGCGAAGACCGCCAGATCATCCCCTCCCCCAAGGTCAGCACCTACGACCAGCAGCCGGAGATGAGCGCCTACGGCATCGCGGATGAAGTCGTCAAGCGGATCAATTCCGAACAGTATGATGTGATCATCGTCAATTTCGCCAATGGGGACATGGTGGGTCACACAGGCGTCCTCAATGCCGCCGTCAAGGCCGTGGAACATGTCGATATTTGCGTCGGCAAAGTCCTCGAAGCCCTGCGTAAACACAATGGCATCGCGATCATCACCGCCGATCACGGCAACTGCGAACAGATGATCGACCCCGAAACCGGCGGCCCGCACACCGCCCATACCACCTATGATGTGGACCTGATCGTCGTCGATGACCGTCTGCGCGGCAAAAAACTCCGCGAAGGTGGACGGCTGGCCGACATCGCCCCCACCATTTTGGACCTGTTGAATCTATCCAAACCCACGGAAATGACCGGCCGATCGCTTCTGGAACCGTGATGTGGCATTCTCAGGCCGCTGTTGGTTGTGCGGATTTCATTTGCCGTTTGCGCTGACCCTTTTGCGCATACAGCGAGCAATCCGCGCCATCCAATAGCGCGTTCGCATCCGCATCCACATCACACTTCGACAACGCATTCAGCCCCAGGCTCAACCCCGGCGGCCGAGCCAGTTTCATCGGCTTGACGAGTTGCTCCACCATCCCCACCAGCCGTTGCCCAATCTGTTCGGCCGGCCCCGGACTGCAGTTGGGCAACACAATCACAAACTCATCGCCCCCATAACGAAACGCCGCGTCGCTGGCGCGGATCGATGATTTGATTAGTTGTCCCAATGATTTCAAAAATTCATCGCCCGCCCCATGCCCGCGCAAGTCATTGAGTAGCTTGAAGTTATCCACATCCATCATCAGCAGCGTCAAATCCTTACCCTGCTGACGGCACTTTTGCATCATCTCCGGCAACATCGTCTCCAGCGCCCGGCGGTTGTACAACCCCGTCAACACATCGCTGCTCGCCTGCTGCCTTAATGATTGAATCGTCCGCTCCAGCGCACCGGTCCGATAAGCCACCTTGCGGCTCAATTCCTGATCGAGGCCGGCGATCACCGCCTGCTGTTGTCGCAAATCCCGGCACAAATCCTGTATCAACGGAACCAACGCATTCAACGGCCCACCCACCCGTGACAATTCCTCAATCGGCATCTCCCCGGCCCGCACCTTGGGCAATATCACCCGCAGCCGACGCTCCGACCAGGTCCAATAAAGGGCTTTGCGATACCAAACCCTCAGCATCACAAAGCAAACCGCCCCCACCACCACGATGGCAACCACCCATCCAATGTACAACACGATATTCACCCTCCGATGATGGAGTCTCCTATTTCATCTATCGACCGGTGAACGTCCCTGATTCAGCCCCAATAGTGACTATATGAATCTGTTTTAGATGTGAATGGGCCTTTGGGTAAACGGTAGGGGTTGGAGATCATTCCTCAGCGAATGGGTTGGATTTGATCCAGTAACACGATCATTTCCAAAGCCGCTTCGGCCGCCCGGATGCCGGCGTGGCCGTGTGCGCCACCCAGACGATCCATTGCCTGTTCGACCGTATCGGTTGTCAGAACACCAAAAATGATCGGAAGTTTAGTCTCCAACGACACTTGCGCGATGCCTCGGGCGCATTCACCGGCCACATACTCAAAATGGGCCGTCTGGCCGCGCACCACCGCCCCCAGGCAGATGACGGCGGCGTACTGCTTGGTTTGGGCAAGTGCTTTGGCCGCCAAAGGCAACTCAAACGCCCCCGGAACCCGATGCACCCGCACTCGGTGATCATCCAAACCCAGTTCCTTGAGCCGATCCAGACAGCCGGCCAGCAGTTTCTCCACCAACGAAGCATTAAACCGTGCCGCCACGATTGCGATCTTTGCCTGTGGAGGAACATCCCGTGGTTCAAAGTCCGGTGATTCGCCGCTCATGGCCTGACAGTAAGGGGGGAGGATCAAAATCGCAATCACAATCGTCATGGCTTGGTTGTGACGAAACTGGAATGATCCCCTGCGCACTTTGCTGGATATTTCTCTGCGAATTTGTTACCAATTCCCACCTTCATTTCCCGGATGACGGGAATGTTTGGAGAGGTGTCCGAGTGGCCGAAGGAGCAGCACTGGAAATGCTGTATGGGGCTTAAACCCCATCGAGGGTTCGAATCCCTCCCTCTCCGTTTCAAGTCTTCTGCATCACATAACCATTGCTCTGGCAATCACTTGGCGGTTGGCAGCCCTTGATGATGTGGTGGGATTTATTGTGATTTGATCGATACGCCCAGCACATTGGCGACGGGTCGTTCTTCGCCGCCGCTGGGGTGGTTCATGATCTGGATTTTGCCGGTCTTGCTGTCGCGGATGGCCAGAACACTGCTGCCGCCGCCGTCGAGGTTCAGCGCGGAGGTGCATCCGAGTTTCAGCATGATCTGTGCTTCCTGATGGTAGGTCATACCAACCGCGCGTGTGGGATGTCGGCCGTCGATCACCATCAGCACAAGCGTTTGGCCCTCATTTTTCAATCCCACGGCCGTGCGCGGGGCGATCTCATTTTGCTCACCCGGCAAATCCGGCGGAGCGACATTCTTCCCCTCCATCACAAGCAACTGATCACCGGCAACCACCTGCCTGGCATTGGATGGTGGCACTTTCATTGTCGTAATGCTCGCCTTGCCAGTGTCGTCGATCATGAAGACCGGCCGCTCGGCCTTGTTCGATCCCCAGAATACCCCATCACTGACGGCCGGACCGATGACCGAAGCGGGACTTCCGGAGACAAATGATTTCGAGGCGTCTGTTGAATCCTTTTGCTTCAGATGCTCAAAAAAATCGCCATTGATGACGACATCAAAGTGTTCGATATCGGCGATGGCCGTGGGACGTTTCAGAATCGTTTCCCATTTGCCCTCACCATCCGGATCAGGCCCGCCGCGAGCGACCCGCACCACAACGGCGGGATCGCTCAGGTCGATCATCGCGATATAAATTTCCTGGGGAACAGGATCGACTGTACGTTCACACACGAACGTAGCCTGTGCAAATGGCATGGTTGTCGCCACATCCGCATGCGCGGCCGCGACGGAAATGGCACCAATCAATGGGGTCAACAGATATTTTGGAATCCTCATCACGTTATCACTCCGCGATTGGAACGGTTGTAATATGCTGGACCTCATCCGGCCAGCCTGATCCAACGGCTATGACCTGCCATTATCAACCCCCAATTGTTGAGACCAAACTATAGGCAAGGAGTATCGATACATACGCCAATTTTCTCCATTCCATGATGAAAAAACGGCGCAAAAAGCGGCGCAGCAGGCACCCGAAAACAGCGCCGGCGGAAAATGGCAATGATTGTGCGGGATGACGATAAACCACTACTGGATAACGATTTAAGTGATTGTTGGCCTATGCCGCCAAGTAGGGGTTTATTAGGGAAAGTGGGCGATACAGGACTCGAACCTGTGACCTCTGGTGTGTGATACCAGCGTTCTAGCCAACTGAACTAATCGCCCGTAAGGGAGTAGAAAATCATCTTATCGGCCGGCGGAGAAATGGCAAGGTTGGCACAAGGGTGAATTTCCCAAGGCGACCATTGCCGGGTTGCGGTATTGGGCGGCAAATATGATAAACTCTCCCCCAGCGGCCCGCGTAGCTCAGTTGGATAGAGCGTTGGTTTCCTAAACCGAAGGTCACAGGTTCGAATCCTGTCGCGGGTAATTCAAATCATTCCAATTCATCTGATGGGGGACACGAATAAAATGCTTATCGCACCTGCAATGTATCGGATTCATAAGCGATATCGAGCGGGACCAGTTCCACCGCTTTGCGGGTGGATTGTTTGTGGGTGGTGCCGCCGATCCAGGCGGTGTGGCCGGATTGGGTGGCCAGTTGGAGGGCGGTTTGGGCGTCTGCTGCGGAGACCCAGACGGCGAATCCGGCGCCCATGTTGAATGTGGCGTATGCTTCACGCAAATCCATTTGGGCGGCTTGGCGGATGGTGTCGAAGATCGGTTGCGGGTGGCCGAGGTGGGTCATGCGGTAGACGAAGGGTTCGTTGAGGCGCATCAGCTTGCGCCAGCCGTGGCCGGTCAGGTGGGCGGCGTAATGCAATCGCAGGTTCGCTTTTTGGCAGGCGGCGATGAAATTGACGTAGATCGCGGAGGGGTCCAATAGGGCCTGGCCATAGGTTCGGCCATCGGAGATGGGGGTGAGATAACCCTGTGGAAGGCGTTCAGCCAATGCACGGCACAAGGTCAGGCCGTTGGTTTGCACGCCGGAGCTTGCCAGCAGGATGATCTGGTCGCCATCGCGGATGTCGCCGGTGATGCGGTGTGATTTGGGTGCGATTCGGCCAAACGCCGAGCCGGCAAGGATGATGGAATCGGGAGTTACCATACCCTTTAAGGCGGGGGTTTCGCCGCCGCCCCAGACGGCGTTGGCCTGTCGGCATCCATCGGCAAAACCGCGGGCCAGTTCATCGGCACGGGCGGTGTCGGCAAACCAGTTGGAATCGCCGACGGCGGCGTGCATCGCCACCGAAATGGGCAATGCGCCACAGGTGATCAGGTCGTTGACGATGGTGGCGACCGTGTCGATGCCGATGGAGTGGTAATGGGTTTGGCCGGTCAGTTTGGCCATGGCGTCGGCGACGAGGTTTTTGGTGCCAAGGCCCTCTTCAACATGTGCCCAGAAGGCATCGGGAGTTTCGATCAGGTAGGCGCTTTCGCCGCGTGTGCCGGCGGGCTCGGTGATGTTATGAGAGGCCAGTGCGGAGGCGGTGGCGGCGGCCTGACGCTGGCAGGCGCGTTTGAAGGCGTCCAGTGGGCCGTAATCCACGCCGCTTTGCTCGTAGGTGAGGCTGCTCATCTGCGGCATTTGTAGGATGGCAACCGGCGGCGGTCAACTGGAACCGCATCGCGGCCGGATATGGTTCCTTGGGGGTTTGGTCCCTACAATGCGGCCGGGATGAAGCTGGCGTTTTCAACCAATGCGTTCAAGCAAAACAGCGTCGATGAGGCGGTTGATGAGATTGCGCGCATCGGATATGGGGCGGTGGAGATCATGGCGGATGTTCCCCATGCGTATCCGAAGACATTTGGGCCCGAAAATCGCTCAAAACTACGGTCGCGGATCGCCGATCGCGGGCTGGTCGTCAGCAACATCAACGCCTTTACGCTGTTTGCCTGTGGGGACACCTATCACCCGACATGGATTGAGCATGATTCTGACAAAAGACAGCTTCGCGTCGAACATACACTGGCGGCGATTGAACTGGCGGCCGAGATGGGTTGTCGGACGGTCAGCTTGCAACCGGGAGGGCCATTGATCGCCACGGGACTGTCGCCCGATATTGCGGCCGAGCGATATGCGGAAGGTTTACATCAGGTGCTGTCGCTGGCGAAGAAATTGAACATCACGCTGGGGATCGAGCCGGAGCCGGGGTTGATGATCCAGTCGGCCGGAGAATATGCGGCGTTCAAAAGGCGGTATTTTCGCGATGAACCGGCCGTTCGGATGAATTGTGATGTGGGACACCTGTTTTGTGTCGGCGAAGACCCGGCACAGGTGATCCGCGAACTGGCCGACGATGTGATCCATGTTCATCTGGAGGACATCGGCGACAATCGCGTCCACCAGCACCTGACGCCGGGGCGGGGAGTGATCGATTTTTCAGCCATTTTTGCGGCGTTGCGTGATATCCGGTATGACGGATGGATGACGGTTGAGTTGTATCCGTATGAAACTTCCGCCGCGGGTGTGGCCCGGCGGGCGTATGATCATTTGGGCAAAATTCATTAAAATAATATGGACTATTTTCGATATCAAAACGGGCAGTTGTATTGTGAGGGTGTGCCGGCCGAGCGGATCGCCGCCGAGGTGGGGACGCCGGCGTATGTCTATTCCAAGGCGACTCTGTTACACCATTATCGGCAGGTGGCCGAAGCATTCGCGCCGATCCACGCCACGATCTGCTATTCGATCAAGAGCAACGGGAACATCAATTTATTGAAGGTTCTCGCGGCCGAAGGGTGCGGATTTGATGTCACCAGCGGGGGCGAACTGTATCGCGCCCTGCAGGCGGGTGGCGAGGCGCAAAAAATCATCTATGCGGGGATGGGCAAGACCGATGAGGAGATTCGCCATGCGATCGAGGTGGGAATCGCGGCGTTCAACATCGAATCGGAAGCCGAAATCGAAAACATCGACCGCATCGCCGGGCAGATGGGCAAAACGGCCGTGGGCGCGATCCGCGTCAACCCGGATGTCGATCCCAAGACGCACATCAAGACGACCACCGGCAAGAAGGAGACCAAATTTGGTGTGGACATCGAGCGGGCTGAGCGCGTTTTTGAGCAGTATCGCTCGCTGAAAAACCTTCGCATCGGCGGGATTCATCTGCACATCGGCTCTCCGGTGTATGAAATCCAGCCGTACATCGACGCGGTGAAAAAGGCGACCGACCTGATCGACCGGCTGACGGCCCGTGGCCACAAGATCGAATGGCTGGATTTGGGCGGCGGATTCGCGGTCAATTACGAACGCCCGGGCCAGGCCCATCCGGTCACGGAACACGCCAAGGCGCTGGTGCCGATGCTGAAGGACAAACCGTATCGCATCGCGCTGGAGCCGGGACGATACATCTCCGGAAATTCCGGGATTCTGTTGACGCGGGTGTTGTATCGAAAGATGGGCGGACAGAAAAAGTTCGTCATCATCGACGCCGGCATGAACGACCTGATCCGGCCGACGCTGTACGAGTCTTATCATCACATCTGGCCGGTTTCACCCGATGCGGCCAATGTGCCGCCGCAGCGCGACAAGGCATTTGAACCGCGCAACGGCGAAATCGTGGATGTGGTGGGTCCGGTGTGCGAATCGGGCGACTATCTGGCGCAAAACCGCCCGCTGCCGGTGACAAAACGGGGCGACCTGCTGGCGGTTTTCACGGCCGGCGCGTACGGATTCGCCATGAGCAGCAACTACAACAACCGCCCCCGCCCGCCGGAAATTCTGGTTGATGGGGACAACTACACGATCATTCGCCGCCGCGAAACTTTCGAGGATCTCGTCGGGCCGGAACGAGTTGTGAAGTAAAAAGACGATGTGCCACAGAGACATAGAGATCACAGAGAAAAAAGAATTTTGTTTTGTATTCCTCTGTGTCCTCTGTGCCTCCGTGGCACACCTGATTTGATTTTCAAAACGGCAACGACTGGTCCATCCATTCATCCGACTTGAGGACCTGTTTGCGATTGAACCGCGCCAGCCGTTCGGCGCGGGCCTGGGCGATGCGGATGAGCCGGGCGGGTCCGATTGTTCGCCAGGCCTTGCGGGCGACGGGTGTGTGCCGGATGAACAGGTCATCCTCCGCGCAGCTGAACAGTTGTGCCGACCCGGGATCGCCCTGACGTGCAGCGCGGCCGAAAAGCTGGCGATCAACCCGGCTCGAACCATGCGGTTCGGTGGCGATCACCTGAAGCCCGCCCAGTTCGGCGACCCCTTTGCCCAATTTAATGTCGGTTCCCCGGCCGGCCATGTTGGTGGCGACGGTAATACGCCCCACCTGCCCCGCTTCGGCCACGATGGATGCCTCCTGCGCGGTCTGGTTGGCGTTCAGGACGCGATGCGCCCGACTCATGGCGCCAAGCCGTTTGCTGACCTCCTCCGATGCCAGCACGCTGCGCGTCCCCACCAGCACCGGCAGCCCCTGATCGTTTAATTCACACACCCGCCCCACCACCGCCTCCCATTTCTGTTCCATCGTGTCGAACATGCGCACCGGCAGTTGCACGCGGATGCACGGCCGGTTGGTGGGGATACGGATTACCGGCCGCTGATAAATCTGCCACAATTCACCCGATGATTCCCATGCCGTGCCGGTCATGCCGGCCATCGTGGGATATTGGCGGAAAAACCGCTGAAAACTCAGCCGTGCCAGATTTTCCTTGTCGGCGGTGACCTTGACGTTCTCCTTGACCTCAATCGCCTGATGCAGGCCGTGCCGCCAGCTTCGGTCGGCCATCACCCGGCCGGTGAATTCATCAATGATCTGCACGCTGCCATCCTCGGCGATCAGATACTGCTCATCGCGGATGAAACAATGCCGCGCCACCAGCGCCTGCGTCACCAGTTCCTCACGGCGGCGCTGGCCGCGCCAAAAACCCGAACCATCGGCCAGCAGGTCCAGCCGATCCTGCCCGCGCGCGGTCAATTCCACCGTGCGGGTTGTCCAATCGATCAGAAAATCTCGCCCGGATTTCAATTTCGTCGCCAACTCATCGGCCGCCCGATACAGCACCGCGTTGGCATCCTCCTGCGGCGAATTGGAAATGATCAACGGCGTCACCGCCTCATCAATCAACAGGCTGTCGGCCTCGTCCACGATCACGCGGAACAACCCCGGCACCATCATCGCCCGCGATTCGGGTGCGATCATCATCCCCAGCGCCATCTGTGTTGATGTGCGCACATTCCCCAGCGCGATCTGGTCTCGCAAAAAGTCGGCCAGCAACTCCTTGCTGGTGCAATAGACCACATCCCGCCGGTAATGTTCATAACGTTCCTGTGGCGTCGATTCATGCACCACCGAACCCACCGACAACCCCATCAACTGATAGACCGGCCCCATTTCGTGGGCATCGCGCGTCACCAGATAATCGTTGACCGTAATGACATGCACCGGCCGGCCACCCCACGCCCAGATCGACGCGGCCAAGGATGCCGTCAGTGTCTTGCCTTCGCCGGTCGCCATCTCGGCAATCGCCCCCCGGCACATCGCCATCGCCCCCATCAACTGCACCGCAAATGGCCGCAAACCCAGCGCCCGCCAGGCCGCCTCCCGTGCCATCGCCACGCCGCGAATGAATGCCTCCCCCTCCAGCCGGCCCAGCCGCGCCATATCCCGTGACTCGGCCACCTTCTCGCGAAACCGCGTCGCCCCCAAATCATGAATTTCCGGCTCCAGTTTTTCAACCTGATCGGCCATCGCCTTGAGCCGTTTGAGCATCGGCCGACGATTCTTCGCCCACCCCACCATCCCATTCACGAACTGATCCAACCCGCGCAGCTCCGGCGCCTTGACCCTACGGGCGTCAAAGACCTCATAAACCTCGTTGTGCAGGACTTGTGACATTCACTTTTTCTCCCTCTCCCTGTACTCAGGGAGAGGGGCAGGGGAGAGGGTTCTGTATTGTTAATTTTTGATTTTTGATTGCCGATTTTTGATTGATGAGGCGGGAAATTTGTCTTTCATTCGAAAATCGCAAATCAAAAATCAAAAATCAACCTCACGGGGTCATTCCCGTCGGCTGCCGCATACTCTCCGTCTGAATCAACCGCAAAAAACTATTCGTCCACTGCCAAATCAACGGCCGACTGAATGGCCGGAACCGAATCACCGCCATCTGTCCAGGATGAAAAACCTCACCCGCATTGTCCAACGTCACCCTCACTTCAAACTGCGGCACCAGCGTGCGCATCTGCCGTTCATCGCGCGGATCGGCCGCCACCTCTCCACCCCCCGCCCATGTCGCCGATGGGTGGGCCACCTCCTGTTGCGCCCCCTGAATCAGCTCCACCTTGACCGCATGTAGCACCTGATCGCTGGCGCCGGCCAGCCGCACCTCCGGTCGCAACTGATCCTTGGGAACCATCGTCGCCAGTTCCGCATCGGCCTGCTGCAACACCGACCGCACCACCAACTGGTCCATCGCCGCCACCATCGCCACTTCGGTTCGTTCGGGCAAAAACCGCCCTGACAAATCCTCCAACCCCGGCGCCACCAGCCGACCGTCAATGGGAGCGCGAATTGTCAGGTCATCCAACCTTCGCTGCGCATCGGCCAGTTTTGTGCGATTGGCCGCGATTTCAATCTCATCAATCTGCCGTTGTGCCGGATCGGACACATTGGATTGCCGCCGAATCTCCAGTGCCGACAACACATGCTGAAGCTGTTTGACCTCGGTCGACAGTTCATCATTTCGGCAGATCAGAATCGGATCACCCTTGTGAACCAGTTGCCCATCGTGTGCCGGGATCTGACTGACAAACCCCGATGTCATCGCATACAGCCGTTCCTGCCGCAGCGGCTCGGCCACTCCTTCTGTCCGGAAATGCACCGGGAAGCGGATCAGCCCGATCAGAATCACAATCGCCGCCGCCACCGCGCTGCTGAACGCGATCGCCCGCCCGCGTTTGCGGTGCAATTCCGGCTCCAGCATCAGATATCGCCCCAGTTTCACCACTGGCATCACCAGCCAGGTGATGACCCCGCCGATGGCCATCAGCACCCCCAGCACCGGAACCTTGAAGGCCACAAACAGGATGATCGCGATCCCGACAAACACACGATAAATCGACGAACAGATCGCATAAACCAGCATCCATGCCCGCTGCCCCAACGGCGGCAGCGGCTGCTGCATTTTCACGCGGAAGATGTGGCGTTTGATCAGACCCATCGCGTATTCGGTGCTGCGCTGCTGAAGATTGGGAATCTCCAGCCAGTCCGAGAGCATGTAATAACCATCGTAACGCAGCAATGGGTTGGCGTTGAAGATGATCGTGGTGACGCTGGCGATCAGCATGGCGTTGAAGGCCAGTTGATTCCACATTGATGTTTCGTTGGTGTTCGCCCAGACGAACGCCATGATGGAGGCGACGAACAATTCAAAGATCATGCCGGCCGCCCCGACAAACATTCGCTGCCACCTGCTGGCGAATGCCCACGCGGTGGAAGCGTCCACATAGGGTGTGGGGACGAAGACCAGGAACATGATCCCCATCTCATGCACCTCGCCGCCGAATCTCCGGCAGGCGAAGGCGTGGCCGCATTCGTGGATGAACTTGATCAGGACAAACGTGACCCACAGGAAAAACCAGTTGCTCGGATTGGTCGCCGCGCTGGTGGCCGCGAACAGTTTGTCCCACCCCCTGCTGGTCAGGATGAACAACCCGGCCGCCACCACCACCAGCCATAAAATCGCGCCGAACTTGCTGAGCAGAAGCCGCATCACCGGCATCCAGCGCTTCAGAAACTTGTCCGGATCCCACAGCGGAATGCGTGGGAACAGCACGTTCATCAGCCGGCCCTGCATCTGTTTTTTTTGCAGTTGCTTGTGTCGCCGCAACAAGACGGTGGCATCGGGAGAGATGTCCGCCTCCAGCAGATTGGCCGAATAAAGCTGCGAGAGGATCTGAATCACCTCCGGTTGCGTCGGCGCATCATCCGCCAACTGTCCGCCGACCAGCTCCCACGCCTCGGCCACCGTCCGCTTGCCATCCAGCAACCCCACAAACCGATAGGCCGCGTCGCTGAGCCGATGAAACTGATTCCCCGCCGGGTCGCGGACGACATACCATCGTTCGCCGCGATAAAACTGGCGAAATATATGCGCGCTGCTCCGCAATTTGGCGCGCAGTTCCGCCACCCGATACCAGGATTCCGAAAATGTAGGTCGAAGCTGCAACGTCACGTTCTATTTCTCTTCTCCCTCTCCATGTACTCAGGGAGAGGGGCAGGGGAGAGGGTTCTTCGATTCTTTCATCCCCCGTATTTCGAACCCCCAAAAATCGGTGGGGATGAACCCCACCCTACAACATCCATCACGAACCATCACCCAAGTACGGTCTTTGTAGGGTGGGGTTCATCCCCACCGCATTTCACACCGCCAATCATGGTGGAAATAAACAGGATCATGAATTCACTCCGTTACACCCAGAATTTCAACCGCACAAACTCCACCACCCGATGCGTCCAAATCCAAACCAACGGCCGCTTGGCAATGTCAATCCGCGCCTGTCCCACCATCCCCGGCAGCCACGTCGGTGATGTCTGTTTCATGTCCGCATAAACCGTAAACACATTGCTCCCCTCATCCGCCCGCCCCAGCGGCACGATCCGCGACACCTCAAACTCATACTTTTCCTGCGGCTGGCCGGTTGTCGCCAGTTTGCCGACAAAATGCTCCCCCATCTCCTGAATATCACGGTCCGACACCGTCAATTCCGCCCGCAGATGATGCGGATCGGCCACCTGAAAAACCTCATCCCCCTGCTTCAACGGCGCGCCCTTTTTATGCTGCCAATCCCCCGCGATCACCTCACCGTCAATCGGCGCCACGATGCTCGCCCGCTGAATCTGAAGCTGAATCAACCGCACCTGCGCCTCAACCTGCGCCTTCTCCTCCATCGCGATGCGCATTTCGGCGATCTTGTCCTCGCCCCGATATTTATCCGCCTCCTTGGCCAGTTGCTGCCCCTTGCTCATCGCCTCCGAAAGCTTTATCTCCAGGTCGGAGGTGTCCATCTTCAGCATCAACTCGCCCGCCTTCACCGCCTGCCCCGGCCGGACATACGCCTCCTGCACCCTCCCCTCAAACGGCGCCGAGATCGACTGCCGCTGCACCGGCACAAACTTGAACGCCGCATCCACGCGATACATCGGGCGATAAAACGTCACGAACAACCCCGCCGCGATCACCAGCACGATGATCAACTTCGCCAGCATGTGCTTGGGGCCCACCGCCAGCTTGGCGGTCTCCCGGATGCTCACCCCCGTCTTGGTGATCAGCCAGCGGTCATTTTGAAACCGGTCATACAACTGGGGAGCGAGCAGATCCGCCGCCACCGCCAGCCCGCCGGCCGCGTGTTCGCTCAGTTGCCGTTCCGATGAAAATTCCAGCGTCACCGCCCCCACCACCTCCGCCCGCCGCCGCAATGGCAGCGTCAGCACGATGTTCCCACCCTGCGATTGCGACAATTCGCGGGCCGCGCGCGACACATTGGGGGATGAAGTCTCTCCCTTGGGATCAAACTGCACCGGCTGCTCCTGATCCACGCACTCCTCCATCGCGCGTTCCAGAGCCACCACCAGTTCCTGCTTTTTGTCGAACTTTTCCGTATGAGACAGCGCCTTGAGCCTGATCCGCGTCCCGTTAATCCATCCAATCGCCACCCGTGCCGCGCCGCTGCGCTGGGCCAGCTCGTTGCACAGGTTCATCGACGCCCCCTCAAACCCCTCCGCCGTCGCCACCGCGCCGGCCAGTTGCAACACCTGCTGATGGCTTTGTGCGATAAACCGCGACTGCTCGCTGCTGCGCCGAAGCGAATACAGCTCAAAATACCCCGCCACCAACTGCATCGACATCAACCGCTGCTTGGCCCGCTCCAAGTCCCGGCAGCGCGTGATCACCGCCGACACCGCCACGATCTGCCCCTCGCTGCGCAACAGCGTCACCAGACAATACTGAATTTCCCCGGCATCGGGTGTCGGGCCGACTTCAATCGCCCCATCTTTCCCTTGAATCACGCACGGCCGGATGATGTCCACAAACGCATTGATCGCCGCCTGCCGGGCCTCCTGACTCGAATTGTCCGGCCGAATATGCGCGATCGGCCTCAAATTAAACTCCGCCGCCGCCTCCTGCTGACGTTCGATCAAAAACGCCGCCGCCTCCGTCCCCGCCACAGAGACCGCCTGCGTCGTCAGCAGATCGTTCATGAACGATGGCAGATTTTCCGACGCCGCCAGCAGCCGCTGCACCAGCTTCGATCGCGCCGGCCCGGACGCCGCCGGCGTATCCGCCCCCGATCCCTGTGATGATTCAACGATTCCTGATGACATCGCTTTTACCTTTTCAAATCCGACAAAACTTAATGCGAAGCAGCATCCCCAGCCTGTGCCACCCGCTGCTCCGGCAATTTCAACAGCATGTTCAAACCGGATTCGCGCAGCTCCGGATTGGGCAATTGCAACCGAATCAGTCGCATCCCGCTTCGTTCATCCGCCACCGGCGAGAGAAAGTTCACCTCTCCCGCCTGCCATTGCTCCTGTTCCGGATACCTCACCTGCATCTTCTGCCCCACCTTCAACTGCGCCGCCACGCCAACCGGCACATACGCCTCCACCCACAATGGATTGTTCTGCACCACCGTGCAGACCGGCTTGGTCGGGTCCACCACCTCACCCACACCCACATCCAGCTTGGCGATCACCCCATCAATCGGGCTGGTTCGACGCATCAGTTCCAACACCGCCGCCTGTTTCTCGGCCTCTTTTGTCCTGATTTCCGAGTCCTGCTTGGCCTTCTCCACCTGCAACAACGCCACTTCCGCCTCCGCCTGCGCCTTGCGCAACTCGATCTCGTTGGAAGCGTGATTCTTGAACATCTCCTCGTAATTGGCCAATTCCGCCTGCTTCACCTTCAATTCGGCCTCGGCCGCCTTGATCGCAATCTGCGACTGCGCCTCCAATTGCAATCGCTCCAATTCCTTTTGCTCCACCCGATCATCCTCGGCCAGCAAAAGCTGCCCCTGTTTGACCGTATCTCCTTCTTTGACAGGCACTTGGCTGATGGTCCCGCGGATTGTCAGCGTCAATTCCCGCTTCTGCGACGGCTTGCTCACGGCCGGAACAGTCTGGTCGGATGCTGATGGAGCATCTTCACCCCACGCCAAACCGCCAGCCAGCAAACCCGCCGACAACACCACACAACCCAACTGTCTCTTCCAAGGAATCATTCCAGAATCTCCAGACATCCGCCCGCCCCCGGCGCTTACGCATTCTAACCCCCGAAGTATCAATCGGACATACGCCCGGTCAAGCCTGAGGATCGTCCAATTAAAGAAAATCGTCACCTCAAGGCCAAAATCTTTACCAGCGGGCTCAGCCGTAGCCCAGTTTGTCCAAATCCTCCTCATCCATTCCAAAATGATGCCCGATCTCGTGCAAAACGGTTGTGCGAACCTGGTCGATCAACTCCTTTTCTGAACGGCTGACCGATTCTATGGGTTTTTGATAGAGATAGATGACATCCGGCATCTGACCCGAATCCTCGACGCTTCGTTTGGTTCGCGGCCGACCTTGATACAAACCCAGCAGCAATTCATTTCGACCCATCCCCAACTGTCGAAGCTGACCAGCCGATGGGCGATCACGCACCTCGATGGGAACCTCCTCAAGAAATCGCGCAAATTCCTCCGGCAGTTCGGCCAACGCCTCCTCGACCAACTCCCCAAAACGTTCCTGACTCACCGGATACGGCACAAATCGATCATATCATGTTATGCTCCCCACATGGCAAAAACCCAACCCGTTGCTTTAATCACCGGTGGCGCGATCCGCGTGGGCCGTGCCATCACCTGGCGGCTTGCGAGCGCAGGTTATGATGTGGCCTTCACTTACATGCACAGCCGCAAAGAGGCCACGTCGCTGCAAAAAAAAATATCCCGTATTGGTCGCACGGCTTTGGCGATTCAGGTTGATTTCAACGCCCCCCAACAGGCGGCCCAAACCCTCTCCAAATCGATCCGCCAACACTTCGGACGGCTGGATGTGCTGGTGAACAACGCCTCGATCTACAAACCCGCCCGACTGAGCGAAACCCGTGTGGAATTGGTAGAACAACTCATGCGGGTTCATGTTCAGACGCCCCTGCTGCTCTGTCAGACATTTGAAAAATTGCTGCGAAAAAGTCATGGCCATGTGGTGAACATGATCGACCTGCTGGCCGAGCGTCCCTGGCCGCAATTTCTGGCCTATTGCGCTTCAAAGGCGGCCTTGGGGAATTTAACCCTCGGTTTGGCGCGGGAACTGGCGCCACAAGTGACCGTCAATGGGATCGCGCCCGGTGTGGTTCAATGGCCTGATGATTATCCCCAGCAAGAACGTGAAAAATATCTACAGCGTGTCCCGCTGGCACGCCCCGGCACGCCGGAGGATGTCGCGGAATTGGTTCATTTTCTGGTGACTGGCGGCTCATACATCACCGGCCAGATCATCCGGCTGGATGGGGGCAGGTCGATCACTTGAATGAATCGACCCCGGCAAGATTCTGATACAGCGCCGTCGCCGTTCGTGTGCCGCAATGGAGTGCTTCAAGATCAAATTTTTCATTGGGTGAATGAACCCGATCATCCGGCAGACCAAAACCAACCAGCAGTGTATCAATGCCCAGCAGGGATTTGATCATGGGGACGACATGCAAGGTGCCGCCGCAACGGATCAGGGTTGGGGTGGCTTTGAATCCGGTTTTCATCGCATCGATGGCCGCACGGATGGGAGCGCCTTCATGGGGGACCAGAATCGGCGGGGAATGGGTCACTCCACTAATTTGTATTTTGACGGTGTCGGGGCAGCGTTTGCGCAAGGTTTGTTCCGCCAGTTGGGCGATTTTCGCGGGGTCCTGGTTTGGAACCAGCCGCATGGAGATTTTGGCGGTGGCGGTGGCGGGGATGATGGTCTTGGCGCCGGGGCCTTGATAGCCGCTGGTTATTCCATTGATATCGCAGGTGGGCCTGGCCCATTGGCGTTCGAGGGCGGTGAAGCCGGTTTCGCCGGTGAGTTGGGCGGGTGACAAACCCAGCCCGGCCGCGAAATGGGACTCATCAAACGGCAGCTTCTTCCACATTTGTCGTTCGGTATCGGTCAATGGAAGCACATCGTCATAAAACCCGTCGATGGCGACCCGGCCATGCTCATCATGCAATGTGGACAACAGTTCGGTCATCACATTGGCGACATTGGGAACCGACCCACCATAGATGCCGCTGTGCAGGTCATGGGATGGGCCGGTGAGGGTGATTTCCATAAAGACGATGCCGCGCAGGGCATACGAAATGGCCGGCAGACCGCGGGCGTATTGGTGGGTGTCGCTGGCGAGGGCCACATCGGCGGCGAGCAATTCGCGGTGAGATTTGATGAAGGCCGGAAGACTGGCGCTGCCGATCTCCTCCTCACCTTCGATCAACATGGTGAGATTGACCGGCAGGCCGCCATTTTCCTGCCAGGTGCGGATCGCCTGAAGATGCGCCCAGACCTGTCCCTTGTCGTCGGCAGCGCCGCGGGCGTAGATCGCGCCGTCGCGGATCGTCGGTTCAAACGGCGGCGTGATCCATTGATCGAGCGGATCGGGCGGTTGCACATCGTAATGGCCATAAAACAGGATGGTGGGTCGGCCGGGTTTGTGGTCATTGCAGGCGACCACGACGGGGTGGCCGGCGGAGGGGTGGACTTGCGCATCCAAACCCATCTTGCGGATCGTGTCGGCCAGCCAATTGGCGCAACCAACAACGTCGGCCGCATATCGGGCATCCGTGCTGACGCTGGGGAGGCGCAAAAACTGCTTCAATCCCTCGATGGATTGGTTTTGGCCTTGATCAATGGTTTGGAGGAGTTTGTCGAGCATGGATCGATCATAGCATCCGACATCTGCCGAGTCCTGTTGTGATCGGCGACCCGCTGATAAAGTAACACAACATGGTTCGGGCGTTCATCAAATTCGGCGACGGCAGGACTTCCACGGACGCATCGGCGGAGAATTTGCGGGCCGCGTTGCGCGATCCCAATGCGCTGTTGTGGCTGGACATGCAACACCCCACCGAACAGGAATATTCGCTGCTGGACGGGGTGTTCAACTTTCACCCGCTGGCGATCGAAGACAGCATCAAATACAGCCAGCGCCCCAAGATTGAAAGCTACGACCACCTGGGGGATGCCAACCATCAGGGTTATTTTTACATGGTGGTGCATGGGCCGGATGTGAAGGAGCATCGCAAGCGCATCCAGACGATCGAGATGGACCTGTTCATGTCAGGCCGATACCTGGTGACGATCCATGATGATGAGATGAAAAATCTCGATGAACTGGCCCAGAAGGCATCGGCCGACGCGCGGGTAGTGCTGGACGCCGGCATCGACATGTTGCTGTACAACATTCTGGACCACCTGGTCGATTATTACGAGCCGATTCTGGAGTATTTGCAGGAGTCGATTGACGATTTGGAAGAGGAGGCGATGGCCAACCCGACGACGCAGGTGCTTCATGCGATCTCCAGCAAGAAACGGGAGCTGTTGAACCTTCGGCGGATCGTCGGCCCGCAGCGCGAGGTGATCGCCCAACTGACGCGCGGCGAGGTTCCGTTCATCCGCGAATCAACGCGGATGTATCTGCGGGATGTGCAGGATCACCTGATCCGCGTGGTGGAAATGGTGGAGCTGTACCGCGATCTGATCATGGGGGCGCGCGACATTTACCTGTCGAGCATCAGCAACCACCTGAACCAGATCATGAAGACGCTGACGATCATCAGCGTGGTGGCGCTGCCCATTACGGTGGTGACGAGCTTTTTTGGAATGAATTTCGAGTCGATTCCCGGATTGCATTCGCCGCTGGCGTTTTGGGCGGTGGTGGTCGTGATGATCATCGCGATGACGATCATGCTCTATTTGTTCCGCAAAAAGCGATGGTTTTGAGCAAGCGGGAAGTGGTTGGCAAGATTGGCGAAGGATCAAAGGCCGGAGTGGGATTCGAACCCACGAATAACGGATTTGCAATCCGTCCCCTTAGTCCGCTTGGGTATCCGGCCGCGTTCGAGTGTCGGCGGAGCGATTATAGGGCCGTTCGATGGGTCCGCAAGGTTGCGCTTGACTGGGGGCGGAGGCTCAATAAGATGTGGCCTCGATTTCGCGGCCGTGGCGGAATTGGCAGACGCGCTAGATTCAGGTTCTAGTGTCCAAAAGACGTGGAGGTTCGACTCCTCTCGGCCGCATCAGGCGATCCGAATTTCGGGTCGCCTACATTTTTTACACACTGTTGTTGACTCATTCCCCGGCGGAGACGATTGCGCCTTCGTCGAGCCAATTGATGTGACATTGCGCATCGGGGGTGTCGTTGAGGATGCGCTGAAGTTCAATGACATCGCCAACCGGCCGACCGGCGACGGCGGTGAGGATGCGACCCTGGCGGGCATCAGGATCAGTATTTGTATGGTTGGATTGAAGAGCGACGACCATCACGCCATGGGATGATTGTTTGCCGCCGGGGTTTCGCCAGTGCGGTGGAATGTTGCCCAAGACCATGCCGCGCCAATGCAACCGACGGTTTTCACGGGTGATGGCCACCGATGGCATCGGACGCTGGGCGATGGGGAGTTGGACATCCAATCGACGGCCATCGCGATAAAACACGATGCGCGACAACTGGCCGATGGGCGCGCCATCCACCTGATGAACAAAATCATCGCTGTTCTGAATTTTCGACCCGTTGAATTCGGTGAGGATGTCGCCATTTCTGAGGTGGTCATCGGCGGGCGAGTCGGCCGCGACCAGTTCGATCCGTGCGCCGATGTCGCCAACGACGCCCGCCTGACGACGTTCCTGCGCGGTTGGCGTGGTGGTCCGCAGGCCAATGTCCCCGTATTGAACTTCCTGCCCCTGTCGCAGTTGCCGGACGATTTTCAGCAGCGAATCGGTGATGGGCATGGCAAACCCGATTCCGTTGACAAATTTTCGCGGCATGACGACGGCGGTGTTGATGCCGATCACCCGACCCTGCAAATCGAGCAATGGGCCGCCCGAATTGCCGGGGTTGATTTCGGCGGTGGTCTGAATGAGGTTGTTGTAGAGGCGGTTTTCACGGCTGGCCAGATCGGGCAATGATCGGCCGATCGCGCTGACGACGCCGACGCTGAGACACATCCGGCCCGAAGTTGCAAACCCATATGGATTGCCCAGTGCGATGGCCCATTGGCCGCGCTGCGCGGGGATGGGTGTGAGCGAAAAAGAGGGCAAATGATCGGCGGGGATTTTCAACACCGCCAGATCAGAGCGAGGGTCCGAGCCGACAACCATCGCCTGATACACCCGGCTTGAATCGGTGGTGACCCACACCTGTTCGGCCTCCCCCACCACATGCTCATTGGTCAGGATGTAACCATCGGGATCGATGATAAATCCGGTGCCGACAAAACGGGTGGAATGTTCCAGCAGTGAGGCGAGTTTTTCGCCATTCATCTGTTCGCCACGGATCAGATCATCCCCGTCAACCTGGTCGTTGATAACACTGATGGCGACGACGGCGGGGGAACATTTTTGTCCGATGGCTTCAAATTGTTGCTGCAAGCCGGTCAGTTCCAGCGTATCGGGTGGGCCGACGACCGGATCGGCGGGTTGCTCGGCGTGTACGCTGGTCAAACCCCAAAGGAGCGCCAGAACAAATGCGCAGGCACATTGGCCGCCTCTGGCGGCGCCAAACAGTCCCATTCACAACCCCGATCGATTCAGGCCACCTGAATCCGAATCGCCGCCGCGCCAACGAATGTCATCGGACGCGGCGGCGACCGGACTGTGAGTTATGCTCCGGCCCCAACGGCCTGTGCCTCGGCGGATTCCTGTGCCCGCTTGGCGCTGGCCAGGCCCTTGCTTTCAAGCACGGCCTGTCGAATTTCATCGGCCAAATCGCGGTTGTCGGCCAAATATTGTTTGGAATTCTCACGCCCCTGTCCCAAACGGGTGGTTTTGTAGTTGTACCACGCGCCGCTTTTTTCAACGATGTTGGTCAAGGCGGCCAAATCCAGCAGATCACCTTCGTAGCTGATGCCGCGGTCGAACATGATGTCGAACTCGGCATCGCGGAACGGCGGGGCAATCTTGTTTTTGACCACGCGGGCGCGGGTGCGGCTGCCGATGGAGACATCCCCTTCCTTGATGGTCTGGGTGCGGCGAACGTCGATGCGGACCGAGGAATAAAACTTCAGCGCCCGCCCGCCGGGGGTGGTTTCGGGGTTGCCGAACATGACGCCGATCTTTTCGCGAATCTGGTTGATGAAAATGACGGTGGTTCGGCTTCGGGCGATGGCGGCGGTCAGTTTGCGCAGCGCCTGGCTCATCAGCCGGGCCTGCAGGCCAACATGGCTGTCACCCATTTCACCTTCGATTTCAGCGCGGGGAATCAACGCGGCGACCGAATCGATCACAATGACGTCCACGGCGTTGGAACGGACGAGCAATTCGCAGATTTCCAGTGCTTGTTCGCCGGTGTCGGGCTGGCTGACCAGCAGGTCATCCAACTGCACGCCCAACCGCTTGGCCCAGGAGGGGTCCAGCGCATGTTCGGCGTCGATGAAGGCCGCCACGCCACCCATTTTCTGGGCATTGGCGATGATGTGCAGCGTCAGGGTGGTTTTGCCGCTGGATTCAGGACCGAAGACCTCCAACACCCGGCCGCGCGGCACGCCGACGCCACCGAGCGCGATGTCGAGGCTGAGGCTGCCGGTGGGGATGCCATCCACGGTGGCGCGCTGGTCGCCATCCATTTTCATGACGGCGCCTTTGCCGAACTGTTTTTCGATCTGTTGAACCGCTCGCGACAGGGCCGACTCTCTTGCGGGGTCGACCGACACGGTTGCCTTCAGGGGCGCGGAATCCTTCTTCGCGTCCGCCTTATCGATGGACTTGGCCACGGGACACTCCTTTTCCGCCGGGTATGTTGTTCAGCCGGCGCTATGACGGTGACGAAAGGCGGGCGAGCGCGACAACCGCACACCCCGCTCCTGAACTCGACGGCCGTCACCAACGCCGTCCCTGTTCAGGGTTTGTTCGGATTAACTATATCCCTAACATCGACCGAATGCAAATAAAAATTCAGAAAAATTTTTCGATGGATTTTTCCGCTATAAACCGGCCAGCGGCAGGTCGGTGGGGAGGCCGAAAATGAAGGTGTCATCGGTTGGATCCCACTGGTCGTTGCCATTGGTGTCGAGGAAGAATCGGCCGTCGCGGAAGACGCCCATCTTGGAATGGCCATCGTGGTTCCAGTCGCCGATCACCGGTTTGTCGGTGGGCAGGCCGAAGGCAAAAAAGCGATCTCCCGTATTCCAGACGCGGTTGCCGTTGGCATCCAGGAAAAACAGGCCGTTGCGATAGACGCCCACATCATAAAAGCCGTCGGCGTTCCAATCGCCCACCAGCGGGGTGTCGGTGGGCAGGCCAAAGGCGAAGGCGACATCGGTTCCGTTGTCCCAGACGTGGTTGCCGTTGATGTCCAGCGAGAAATATCCGGCGCGATGGACGCCGATGTCGTCGATGCCGTCGCGATTCCAGTCGCCGACGACGGCCTTGTCGCCGCTTTGGCCGAAGGCGAAGAAGGTGTCGCCGGCATCCCATACGGCATTGCCGTTGGTGTCGAGGAAGACCAGGCCGTTGCGATAGACGCCGGCCTTGAGGGTTCCATCGCCGTTCCAATCGCCGACGATGGGCTGGTCGTTGGGCAGGCCGAATGCGAAATGCTGGTCGCCGCTGTCCCATTCGTGGTTGGAATTGCGGTCGAAGAAAAAGTGGGCGGCCGACCCGCGATAGAGGCCGACGTCGAATGAATCCGTGGTGAAATCGAGCTTGTGGTTTTCAGCGCCGATTGTGACGACGCGGAAGATCTTATGAATGGCGACATCCGATGCGACAACGCGATAGGTTCCCGGCGGCAGCGCCAGGCTATAGCCGCCGGCGTCGAGAGAAGTCGTGGCGTATTGGGTTTGGGTATTGAGATCGGTGGCGGTGATGGTGACGCCGCCGATCCCTTCGCCGGGGGTATAAAAATTGTCGTTGACGGTGGTGTCGCGATAGACGACGCCGGTGAGGAATGGATTGCCGGTGGAGTCGGCAAAATCCTGCGTGACCATCACGGAGTTGTAGGTGGTGAAGCCGCTGGTGTATTCGCCGGTGACGATGCCGGTGCCGACTTCGCGGAGGTTGGGGTCCATCAGGTTCAGTCGATGGCCGCGGTCGGGGATGGGGGTGTCCACAAAGAGGTCATGGTGGATTTCGTCGATGGTTTGCAGGGTGTCGGGCACGCTGGGTGTGGAGCCGGACCATGCGATATTCTCAGCCGATGCGGCCGGCGCGACAAAGGTATATCCCGCATCGCTCATCCGGCTGAAAGGGGTGCCGTCGCCGATGCCGTCGTGGTCGAACTGATCGACATCGAGCATATGCAGGCTGTGATTGCGAGCGGCGTCGGTGATATAGGGATTGACCGCCAAGGGTTGTTTGGGGTCAGCGGAGATTGTGCCGGGTGAAAGGCCTTCGTTGAGATCAATGCCGAATGAAGCGGCCTCGGCCGTGGGATTGGCGCGGGCGCGGTTGATCAATTCGATGAGATATTGCTCGTTTGGCGTTGGCTCGACGGCGGACAATAGAACGCGGGGTTCGAGGGACTCAATCAATTGAGTCGATGAACATCTACTTCTGTGCATTTTCTCCATCCTTGAGAGTCTGTCATTATAAGCCGAAAGTGGGGTTAAGGTTCAAGGGGTCATTATTTTCAATTGTGAGAATTTTATTCACGCGGCGAACTCAGGCGGCCGCTCGGCCGGATTGAAGCAGTGACAAGGGTTTGGCACGGGCCACGCTGAACGCGGGCCACAAGCTGGCCAGCAAAGCCACGCCCAATACCACCGCCGCTCCGATGCCGATGATGTTCCATGGAATGTAGATCGGAGGGAGGAAGCCCAGCAGGTTTCGGCCGATGCTGCGCGCCCCCCAGGTCAGTTCAAAACCGCATACCAATCCCATGCCACAGGCGACGATGCCCATGAGGAACGCTTCGGCCAACACCAGCCTCAGCAGTTGCCAGCGGGTGACGCCGATGCTGCGCAGAATGCCAAATTGCCATCGTCGGGTGCGGATGCCGGCCATGAGGGTGTTGGTGACCCCCAGTGCCGCCAATGCCATGGCACAAAAGGCCATTGTGCTGGCAAGATGGATGATCCGGTTGAAATTCTGCTGGATGTTGAATTTGATTTCGCGAACATCGCCGACCACCAGCCCCATCGTGCCCAGTTTTTTCTGGATGTTCTCGATCAACTGCTCTTTTTCGACGTGATATTCGAGATTGGCGGCGAAAAGTCGGGCATCGGTGACGCCAAAATCATCGCGGGCATCCTTGAGCGTGCCGAAGACGGCGGCGGTGGTGCGCTGGTCGAATTGCCGGCCCATGTCGAACCGGCTGACGATCAGGTCGATACCGGGAGACCAGACCACGCCGCAGATGGTGTAATCGACCGGGCCGTGCAATGGGGTGTTCAAGGTGAGCGTGTCGCCCACTTTCAAACCTTTGAGCTGGCGATATTCATCGGTGACGATCAGGTGTCGGCCTTGTTTGAGCAGGCGAACCGCATCAGTTGGGTTTCCATCCCGAAAATCCAGTTCCATCATTTTCAGCGCCTTGTCGGGATCGACGCCGAAAAACATGGTGGCGTTGGGAATGGCGTTGGTGCCGCCGATGGAGAAGATCGTCTTCCACAATTCGGGCAAGGCGATCGCGATGGGCATCAGTTCATTGGGACGAAAGCCCTGTACTTGCGCCAACTCCTTTTGTTGACTGGGGTTAAGGCCGGTGATGCTGAAGATGAAGATGTCGGGAAAACGGTCGGGCAATTTCCATGCGTTCAGGAGGCTGTTGCTCTGAATCTGCATTACCACGAGGATGGCCAGCCCGACCATCAGCGCTGCGCAGGTGGCGGCGGCCCGCCAGATGCCGCCGGTCAGTTGTTGTCGTAAAAGTGCGAAACGGATGCCGAACAATCCCGCGACCAATGGGCCGACAAAACGCTCGGCCAGCCAGACCAACAGAGGCGCCAACAGGAAAAACCCGATCATGATCCCCGGCACACCGACCAAAAAGTGGCCGTAAAACTGGATTTTTCGGGTCACCCGGTCAGGATTCTCAGTCATTGCCCAATGCACCAGCCAGTGGAGCGGGCCGTGGAACAGGATCGGATCGAGAGCGGCAAAAAACAGGCCGACGACGGCCGATCGCCACGGAAGGCGTCGATTGGTGGCGGCCGGCGCGGCCAATGGCGACATCGCGGCCAATGGATCCACCCGCATCGCCCACCACGCGGGCAAAAAGCTGCCCAACAATGCCGCCACCATCACCCCGCCCGCGCCCAGCAGGATGCCCGGGATATCAATATGAACTCCCGCCGCGAACAGATGATCAAACTGAATTGACAGCAGCTTGATCCATGCCCAACCCAGCGGCGTCCCCAACACCGCCCCGATCAGGGCCAGGATCAACCCTTCGCTGACGACCAACAGGCCGATTTGCCATTTGAACGCGCCGATGGCACGCAACATCGCCAGTGTGCGTTGTCGTTCGGCGACCCCCATCGTCAATGTGGAGAGAACGATGAAACCGGCCGCCAACATGGAGACCGCGCCGCCGAGATAGCTGAGAATGTGCAGCACCTCGACATTGGCTTCCATCTGCTCGCGATTTTCACGAGACAGACGCAGGCTCAGTGAGGGGTCGATCTGTTCGAGTTTTGTCCGCCAGCGGTCGGCCCATTTGTTCAAGTCGCGGCCGGATTTGAGCGTGACGAGAATTCGCGTTACCTGCGCCGGCTGGCCCGGAAAGGCCAATTCCTGCATCGTGGTCAGCGGCAGATAGATCGTCTGCACCGCCGCCGCGAGGATGGATGGTTTGTGAATGATCCCGACGACCTTGACCGTCACTTTTTCCCGTGCGCCGGGAATGGTAATGGTTCCACCCAGGCCTACATTCAGCTTTTCGGCCGCCACCTGATCGATGACGGCGACATCGGCATGGTCGGTTTCAAACCAATGCCCCTCGACCATGCGGAGTGATTCAACCTGCTTGTCTTCCGGCCGGCGGATGCCGATCAGTTGTGCCAAAACCGAAGAGCCGGGGAGCTGGGTGTCCAGTTCGAGACGGACGATCACCTTGTTGATTTCGGGGTCTTGTTTGAGCTGATCGACAAGGGATTGGGGGACGGTTCCGTGGATCGCGCCGGATCGGGTGATCTGGGCGTCGGTGATGCCCATATAGGTTGCGATGAATTTCTGGGCGGCGGCGTTGAGGGAGGCGTAGCCGCTGGTCACCGCAACGACCAGGCTGACGGCGAAGATGATCGCCGCCAATGCCAATGTCATGCGGATTTTGCGGGTGCGGAGGTTGGCGGCGGCGAGTTTGAGGATGGCCATGACAGTTTTCTCGACAGGTCAACTGTGAAGCTGCTGGTATCGCATCGCCAGCGACTGGCCGGCATCCTGTGGGTCCAGGGCGAACCGCTGCATCAGCCGGCCATCTTTCAGAATGGCCGCCTCATGGGCAAAGGCGGCCACCGCCGGTTCGTGGGTGACCATGACAACGGTTTTATTGTGTACGGCCGACAGGTCGCGAAGCAGTTCGCAGACCGAACGGCTGTTGACCGAATCGAGGTTGCCGGTTGGTTCATCGGCCAGAATCACGGCCGCATCCGTCACCAGCGCCCTGCCGATGGCGACGCGCTGCTGTTCGCCGCCGCTGAGGGCGTCGGGGCGATGGTTTCGACGGGCGGTGAGGCCCAGAATCTCCAGCAACTCCCCCGTGCGGCTTTTGATGCGGGAGGCGTTGTGGCGTTCGAGCATCAGCGGCAGGGCCATGTTCTCCTCGGCCGTCAGGGTTGGAATCAGGTTGAAGGATTGAAACACCAACCCGATCTGTCGGCGACGAAAGAGGGTCAATTGCCCATCGCTCATCTGGCCGATGTCAATGTCGTTAATCCGGATCGATCCACCATCGGGGCTGGAGAGGCCGGCCATCAGATGAAGCAGCGTGCTTTTGCCCGAACCACTGGCCCCCATGATCGCAAGAAACTGTCCCTGCTGGACTTGCAGCGAGATGCCATCCAGCGCGATCACATCACGATCTCCCTGACGAAATCGCTTGGTGACATTCTCCACAATCAACGGGGCCATTGAATCCTTTCAACTCAGGGACGAACTATAGCGGGGGGTGTTATCCCTCTCAAGGAATCATCCGAATTCGCTGGATCATTGCAACGCCGGACGGTTTGCAGATAATCATCCCCCCCGCTGTGTCATGCGGGAAAGGCCCACTGTTCGGGCAAGACGAACTTTTGAAAGGATTTATTCATGCGACGAGCAAAAATTTCGATCATCGGCGCCGGCAACGTCGGCGCAACCGCCGCCCACTGGGCCGCTTCCAAGGAACTGGGAGACATCGTTCTGGTGGATGTGCCGCAGGTGGATGGAATGCCCCAGGGCAAGGCGCTGGACCTTTACGAAGCCTCGCCGATTGAAGGGTACGATTCCAAAATCATCGGCGCCACCAATTATGAAGCGACCAAGGATTCGGATGTGGTGATCGTCACCGCCGGTGTCGCCCGCAAGCCGGGAATGAGCCGCGACGACCTGATCAACATCAACACCGGCATCGTCAAGAGCGTGGCCGAGAATGTCGCCAAATATTCACCCAACGCGGTGATGATCGTCGTCAGCAACCCGCTGGACGCGATGGTCTATGTGGCGTGGAAGGCATCGGGCTTCCCCACCCAGCGCATTGTCGGCCAGGCCGGCGTGCTGGACACGGCCCGATATCGCTCATTTTTGGCCGAGGAGGTCGGTTGCAGCGTGGAGGATGTGCAGGCGCTGCTGCTGGGCGGACATGGGGACGACATGGTTCCGCTGAAGCGATACACCTTTGCCGGCGGCATTCCGATCACCCAACTGGTCAAACCCGACCGGCTGGAACAGATCATTCAACGCGCCCGCGACGGCGGCGCGGAAATCGTCAAATTGCTCAAAACCGGCAGCGCCTACTACGCGCCGGCCGCCGCCACCGTGCAGATGGCGGAGTCGATCATCCGCGACAAGAAGCGCATCCTCCCCTGCGCGGCCTATTGCGACAAGGAATTCGGCATCGGCGGTTATTTCGTGGGTGTGCCGTGCGTGCTGGGGACCAAGGGCGTGGAGCGCGTGATCGAGGTCGAACTCGATGAGGCCGAACACAAGATGTTCCAAGCCAGCGTGGACCATGTGAAGGAACTGGTCAAGAACATCAAAATCTGACCTTCCTTCAATTGATTTCAGGTTCATCAAAAGGGCACGATAATTCGTGCCCTATTTTTTTAACTGTTTACCGTGCTCGCTTGGAAACCAGCGTATTATGGATATTTCGCGATACTCGTGAGTTCACTTTCGATATGGCCTCGCATTCCGCCTCGGTATTGTTGAGCGATTTTCTCACGATAAACAGTTGCGTGGCTCCTTGGCTTTCCAGTAGAGGAATCGGCTTGACATTTCCCACCGCACCGGCACCCGCACCTTCAGCCGCAAGATCACCGTCGATTCGGCCGGATCATCCGTCTGCACCACGATGCTCTTGTTCTGCTCGCCTTCTCTTTCTCCGATCGTGAAAGTGGCGGTGATGCGGCCTGTTTCCTTGGGCTGATAGGTTTTCTTGGCCAAAGCAGCGGTGGTGCAGCCGCAGGAAGTGTGCAGGGCGGTGATGGTGATGGGGTGATCGGTGGGATTAACAAAAGGATACTCCACCACGATCTGCTCATCGGTGAGCTTTGACTGACGCTCCTGTGAGCGGGTGGACCAGGAAAGCTGGGCTTGAGCGGTGACGGAGCAGAGCAGGCAGAGGGCGATGGTCCAAAGCCATTGGAACATCCCTTGTTTCTTATATACCTGAGCCATTGGCGTATCTATCTAAAAAGAGCTACGTCCGCTTATTTCTCCCCGGCCGTTATGGCGTCGCTGGAGAGATTGAAAATGTCGAATTTGACCATGACCAAGGTGGGGCACGCGGAAAGAGCGACGTCCACTTCCTCTATTTTATCTTTCTGTCATTGTCAATGCGATATTCAATATCGTCCCCCGATCCACCTTCATCCTTTCTATTTGAACCTGAGCTGCGAATAATCGCACTACAATGATCTGAGCTAATTATGTAAATCATTGGCATCCCCCAAGGATCAGTACCGGTTAGAATATCAGCGTAATAAGGTTCTAAAAACCGTTTGTGGAGATCCGGGTATTGCAAAATAGCGATGATCGCATCTTTATATGTCGGGCCAGGAATATTACCACTCAAATCAGTAACAGTTTGGATAGCAACGCCAAGCTGCTGAATTTGAAGATTAGCTCTCTGAAACTGACCGCGCTTATGATTGATCCACCATTGTAGCGAAACGAATCCGGTCAATGTAATGAATATTATTGTCAAACAGATTATTAATATTCGTATTTTCAATGGTTAACCCCAATTCCTTAATCAAAGGGGCTGCCGACTGGAGGTGGGCAGAGAAGGCAACAACCTATACCCTTATCATTTAAATACTTCTCATAAATGGGATATGAGACGGGGACGCAGCTAGTGCTGTTAACGCCTTTAACAATTTCATCGCCCTTTCCGTTTCGTCGCGCCATGGTCACCGCCTTCGCCTCGCATTGTATGTTCCAGTCCGAGTTGTGTCGGCCAATTCTAAGGGGTCAGGAAGGTTTTTCATGATATTGAATGATGTTCTTCCGAATTAGGCGTATTTGTCACTTTCCCGATGCGGCGATCATCGTCATCGTCGCGCATGGTGTCGATCACCGATCCGCTGTGCAATGTATCGCTGGAATCTCGATAAGCCTTGGTCACCTTGACCATCCGGTTCCACGCATCATACCCGTACTGGTCGATGCCGTCATAGGTCAAATTGCGGGCCATGTCGTGGGTGAGGGTCTCGGTGGCATAGCCATTGACATCCACGGTGAAATTCTCCACGTGTTCCAGTGTCTCGTAGCGACCGTTGTGATCCCGATCCGCGTAAATCTTGAGATTGTCCACTGCCGGATAATAGGAGGAAGGGATGGACTAAAGGCGTGGACGCGTGATCGAGATCGAACTCGATGAGGCCGAACGCAAGATGTTCCAAGCCAGCGTGGACCATGTAAAGGAACTGGTCAAGAACATCAAAATCTGGCCTGATTTCAATCCAATTTGAGGTTCTTCAAAAGGGCACGATGATTCGTGCCCTTTTTTTATTGTTCACATTTTCAATGGACAATGATCTGATAGGTCAATTCCCTGGCGATGCGCTGCCCATCGGGGGCGACATATTGCATTTGTATTGTTGTGGAACCGGGCGAGGCCGCACGAAACGTCCAAGTCTCATGCCCACCGCCGCCGATTGTGCCGGGGGAGTCGGTTGTGTAGTCATTATGATAGAGCCGCACGATATCCCCATCGGGCGCCTGCGCCAGTTTCCAGTGATAACCCGTGGAAGGATTGGAATTAAGCACCAGATCAAACCGCCCACCCGCTTCGACCGAGATCGTTCGCCCGGCGTCGGCGGCGGTATACACACCCCCATTGCCGCGCATCAAGGGGGGTTGATCCTGTCCTGATGGTGAATTTTTTGGTTGACAGGAAATCGCCCCCACCACCATAACGCATGTCAAAAGGCCAAGGGTTGGTAATTGATTCATGGTCATGATGGTATACTTTAACCCGGCCGATAGGAACCGGATGGGAATCGCTTCTTGTTCCTGCCGGAAGCATGGGTTAGGCTACTATCGTCCCCCGCGCGGGCGGATGATTGCATGAATCGATACGCGATCCACAGGAGCAACATCGTGCAGGCAGGCCGTACACGGCGATGGACAATTTTGGGCTTGGTGATGACGTTGATCGCGGCCGCGATCGGCGGGTGCGCGCGGCAACCCTATGTGTTGCCCATTTCCGAACAACAGACCATCGACCGCCGGATCGTTGAATACCCCAGTGGGTTTGAACTCAAACCATACATCGCCAACCTGACCGCCCCCACCGCCATGACGTTTGATGCCCAAGGGACGCTCTTGATCGCCGAAGGGGGGATCGGCGGCGGATCACCGCGCATTTTCGGCATCCGTCCCGACGGCAAGCGAATTGACATCTATCCCACCGGCCGGCGCATCCCGCTGGTCGAATCCGGATTTGAAATTTATGGCCCCATCGGCGGCATGGTTGTGGACCAGGGACGGATCTATGTCTCCCATCGCGATTCCAAAGGTCGTGGCGTCATCACCGCGTTTGGTTATGATGGGTCGCACACCACCGTCGTCGCCGATCTGCCGGCGCAGGGTGAATTTTCCGTCACCGACATCGCCATCGCCCCCAGCGGAAGGCTCTTTTTCGGGGTTGGGGCGGCCACCAATTCCGGCGTGGTCGGACTTGATGATTGGGCGATGGGGTGGGTCGACCGATATCCCAAATTCTGCGATCTGCCCTGGATGGATTTGAAACTGCTGGGGTATCGTTTTGACACGCGAAACCCCCGTGCCGGCCTCTTTGGCGGGGATGACATCGCCGTCACCGCACCCTTTCAACCCTTTGGAACCAGCAACCAGACCCGCATCCGCCGGGCACCCAATGAAAAACCCACGGGGGCTATCTATTCGGTCAATCCCGCCGGCGGTGGCCTGAAGGTTGAAGCCCACGGCATCCGCCGGCCGCGCGGGTTGGCTTTCAATGAAGATGGCAATTTGTACATGACCAACAACGGCATGGAATTGCGCGGCACCCGCCCCATCAAGGATGACCCCGATGCCCTGTTGAAAGTCGTCAGTGGAACCTGGTATGGGTGGCCCGATTTTTCCACCGATCTGTATCCCATCAGCGATGCCCGTTTTCAGCCGGGCGCGGAGATGATCATCAAATCGGGCTATCCCGACATCTCATTTTTGATCGATCATGAAACCAGCGGCCTGATCCGCCCCAATCGCAATACACTGCTGCGTGCCACATTTTTGCCCTTGTCGGGGGCCGCGAAGATGGACTTCGCACCCGCGGAAGGCCCATTTAAGGACTATCACGGCAATGTGATCGTCGCCCTCAGTGGCGACACCGCCCCCTTCGCCACCAGTGGCAAAAAACTCCTCTCACCCGTTGGGTTCAAGGTCGTCAGCGTTGATGTGGACGCCCATCTGGTCAAGGATTTCGTCCGCAACACGCAGGGCAAGCCTGCCAGCAGGCTGGAGGATGATCCGGTCGCCCTCGAACGCCCCATCGATGTCAAGTTTGGCCCGGATGGGTGCATGTATATTCTTGATTTTGGCGAATTGTCCATGCGAACCGGCTGGCCCCATGTGAAATCGGGCAGCGGCCGAATCTTCCGCCTTGTTCCCATCTCAACCAAGACGCCCCCGCTCGAACCATAAGCTGTTCAATCAATCGCTCAATACGCCGTCGTCACCTTCGCCGGCGGCGGCGGGTCCAATGTCGGCGGTACTTCATGCGGCTTGAGAATCGTCGTTGATAAAATCAGAAGTGCCACATAAAAATAGATGCACAGTCCCGTCACATCGACCAATGTCGCCACAAATGGCGCGGAGCTGGTCGCCGGATCAAAACCCAGTTTTCTTAATAAAAACGGCAACATGCTCCCCACTGTCGATCCAAATGCCACAACCCCGATCAGGCTCGCCCAGACCGTCAGCCCCATCATCACCGGATGGCCTTCGTAATTGTGCCATCCCATTTCGTACCAGAGCATGATCCGAATGAATCCGATGACCCCCAGAAAACACCCCAGCACCAACCCCGAACCCAATTCACGCAAAAAGACCTTGAGCCAGTCGCGCAGTTTTAATTCCTGAAGCGCCAGCGAACGGATGATCAACGTCGTCGCCTGCGATCCGGAATTGCCCCCGGAACTGATGATCAACGGCACAAACAGCGCCACCACGGCCGCCCGTTTGATCTCATCCTCAAAATGCCCCATCGCGGTCGCGGTCAGCATTTCCCCCAGAAACAAGGCCGCCAACCATCCGCCGCGTTTACGCGCCATCGACCAGAAACCCACCTCCATGTACGGCGCATCGAGCGCCTCCATGCCGCCGATGCGTTGAATCTCGTGCGTCGCCTTCTCCTGGGCGATGTCCAGCACATCATCAACCGTGATGATTCCCAGCATGTGGCCGGCCGAATCAACCACCGGCAAGGCCACGCGGTCATATTTTTCAAATGTGGAGACGACTTCTTCCACGGGATCGGTCGCCTTGACGCTCACCGTGGGCCGTTCGTCGATGTCGATCACCGGCGTATGTGGATCGGCCAGCACGATCGAACCCAATCGGCTGTCATCCAGAAGCACCCCGTTTTCATCGACGATGTAGATCACCCCCAGCGTCTCTTTGCCCCGGCCGGTGCGACGAATCTGTTCCAATGCCTCCTGTGCCGTGATTTGCGGGCGAATCGCCACATATTCCGGCGTCATGTAACGCCCGGCCGTCCCCTCCGGATAACCCAGCAACTGACGGGCAGACTTCAATTCCTCCGGCGACAGGGTCTCCAGCAATTTCCGCGTCACCTCGGCCGGCAATTCCTCCAGCAGGCGCGTGCGGTCATCGGGCGTCATCTCGTTGAGCAGCGACTGCACCTGCGCGCTGGACAATGAAACAACCAACGCCTCCTGGTCGTCCATTGGCAGATAGGAGAAAACCTGAGCCGCCTGCTCGCGAGGAAGTACGCGGAAGATGATCCCCTTGTCCTCGATCGGCAGGTCGATCAGCACCTCGGCGATGTCGGTGGAGTTTAGTTCCGAAAATGCCTCGCGCAGCTCCTCCCAATTGCGGCTGCGGATGATCTGCTCTATGTCAGCCTGTAACACCGACCCGATCATGAGGCGCTCCTGTACCGACCCCGAATCGTATCATCCCAATCCCCCGCCACGCCTCAACCCCCCGATGACTTCAACACCCGTTGTATCAACCCGTCAATTGGTTCTCCATGAATGCCACCTGTCCCGCCACATCCGGCTTATCCTTCAATCGATCCGTCACTTTTCGCACCGCATATAACACGGTGGTATGATCCCGGCCGCCAAAATATCCGCCAATCTCACCCAGCGAATAGCTTGTGTGCTGTCGTGCCAGATACATGCACACCTGCCGGGGAAATGCGATGCTTTTGTGCCGTTTGTCGCTTTGCAGGTCGGCCAGACGCACGTTGTAATATTTCGTCACGGCGTCCAGAATCTGCTGGATCGAGATGCGCTTCTGGTCCGGGATCACACTGTCACCCAGCGCCGACTTGGCCAGATCCAGGTCGATTTTCCCTCCCTGCAACATGGCCACCCCTTGCACCTTGATGATCGCCCCTTCCAGTTCGCGCGTGTTGTTCTCCACCTTGGCGGCGATGTAGCTCACCACATCATCCGGCAGCGACAGGCCGCGCAATTTTGCCTTTTTCTGCAAAATCGCCATCCGCGTCTCGTAACATGGCTTTTCGATCCGCGCCACCAATCCCCAGTTGAACCGGCTCACCAGCCGTTCTTCCAGTTCCGGAATCTCACTCGGCGGGCAGTCGGCCGACAGGATGATCTGTTTGTGATTTTGATACAGCGTGTTGAAGGTGTGAAAAAACTCCTCCTGTGTCCGTTCCCGCCTGGCCAGAAAGTGGATGTCGTCGATCACCAGCATGTCCGCCTGTCGATAACGGTAGCGAAACTGGTGCATCTCGCCGGTCTCAACCGCCACCATGAACTGGTTGATGAAGCTGTCGCACGACAGATACATGATCCGTGCCGCAGGTTCGCGCTCCAGCACCTTCTGGCAGACCGCCTGCAACAGGTGCGTCTTGCCCAGCCCCACCCCGCCATGGATGAACAGCGGGTTGTACGCCTTGCCCGGCTGCTCGGCCACCGCCACACAGGCCGCGTGGGGTAATCGATTGCATGGACCGGTGACGAAATTTTCAAAGACATAATCGGGATTCAGCGGCATCGGCTGATCGGAGTCGCTGTAGACGCCCCCATGGGGGAGGTTTTCGCAATGAAAGCTGACCGCCACCAGCCGGCCGATCACCGCCTGTGCGGCGGCCGTAAAGGGTTGCTGGCATTGGCCTTGGCAGAAATTGAGCTGCGCGGCCGTTCCCACCTTCACCTGAATGACGCCGTTGGTCAGTTGCCGGGGAACCAACTGGTCAAACCAGACGCGATGGAGCGCCGGATGCTGCTGTCGCACCATCTGGAGGATTTGCTGCCAGGCCGTCGGGTCAAACGGCGTATTTTCCGGCGCGCGTCGGGCGGGTGCCTCTCGCGCAACAGGCATGTGGGTCGTGGTCATGGCGATCTTCAATTGTCAGAGAGTCGTTGGTCTTTACGGCAAACGAGATGGCACGAATCCGCAATTCTCCCGCGCCATCGAAAACTTGTACGGCGAATACGATAACTTAACCATGCCGTGTTGAGAGTCCCAAAATGTTCTTCGCTTCGCGACATTTTTTGACTCCTTTCCACGGCCTCAAACACCACCGGCACGTGGCCGGGCCGCCGGCTTGAAATCGCCGGCGTAACGATCGATCCTTGATCGTAATCGAGTGTTTCTCACCCTCCCTGGTGAGACATGCACAATGTAGTCGAGTTCCCCAAAATGTCACCTGTCGAATGCAAAAATTTTTTCTTATTTTTCTTTTTTCCGAACCGGCATCGGCAAGCCCAGCTCCTTCATGACCTGTTGCAGATCGCTCCATACCGCCGCTCGTGTCTCCTGGGTGTAGTTACGCAATAGGTAGGAGGGATGATAGGTTGGCATCAATTTGATACCCCGCCACATGTACCATTGTCCGCGCATCGACCCGATTGATTTTTTGCTCGCAAGCATGAATTGAGTCGCCGGCAGCCCCAGTGTCACGATGACCTGCGGGCGCACAATCTCCAATTGCCTGATAAGAAACGGAGTGCAGACGGCCGTCTCATCGGGCGCGGGAGCACGATTTCCCGGTGGCCGGCATTTGACGATGTTCGCAATGAAAACCTGTTCGCGCTGCAACCCCATCCCTTGGATCATCCCATCTAACTTCTGCCCCGCCCTCCCCACAAATGGCCGGCCGGTCAAATCCTCCGTTTCACCCGGCCCTTCCCCAATGAAAAAGATTCGAGCATCCACATCTCCTTCACCAAACACGGTTTGCGTGCGACCGTGATGCAAACGGCAACGCTGACAGATGCGAACTTCCTGTTCATCCATCTCCTTCAACCGCCGACGTTTCTCCTCGGTTGATAAAACCTCAGTATCAAAAGGCTTGTCAATCACCGGCAATACCAGTTGAGGCTCATTCACTTTAGAGATTGCCTGTTTAACCACCGGCCGAGCCGCCGCGACAACCGGCACAGGCTTAACTTGTGTGTCCGCAGATAATTGCGCAACGGCTTGTCGCCGACGAGATTTGGGAACGCCGGTCAACCCCATCGCCCGCTCGCCGCGCAGCCAAAGCCGCGCCCGCTGCTCACCTCGCTGATCCATCATGCCCGCAATCGTAAAACAGGTCAGTATGAACGGCAAACCCACCTTCCCATACTCACAATATGCTATCCTTTATCAGGGAGGTGTTTTAATAGAATAAGGTTGCACAGTTCGTTTGGTTATCAACGTCCCGAAGCGTTCGAGACGAACCTCAACTAACCACGGCGTCGCGCTCACCATTCGTGGTCTTCCCCACGAATGGTGAGCGCGACACAGTGGTTAGATGAAAAAATAAAGCTGACGCAAGCCGTTCACAATCACGACATCTTGGGGAATCGGAACATGATATGAGCTAAAGGGGTATGAGCTAAAGGGGACGTAGCCAATCCCGTTCGGCACACCTGTTGTTGTTTGGAATCCGGGGGTTGATCTCGTTGTGAGCATGGTCGGATGGCGCTGGGGGGGTGGTCTGAATTGGCTGGGCGCGATCGAGG
>JADLBV010000003.1 GCA_020847545.1 Phycisphaerales bacterium | reverse complement strand
AGCATCGAAGGTGTCGAAGCAATCCTGGCTTTGCGAAGCAAATGGCTCAGCGAAGACGAGGAGTCACAACACTACTGGTTGGGGCTACCTCCCCGCAAACTGGCCGCATAAACTGTCACACGCCCGCCAATCCCCGCCGCAGCGCCGCCGCATCCCGCTGAATAATCCCCATGCGCTGATCTTCGGGATATTTGCTCAACGACTCATTTTCGATGCACAGATCGTCCTGATATCCCGCCTTTTTCAGAATCTTCACCACCTTGCTGATGTTGATGTTGCCTTCATCCAGCGGGCAGCAGTATTTGCCATATTCATACCCCACCGGTCGGCGCGTTTCGACCATTTCAGCGGGGTAATTGATGTTCTTGATGTGCGTGTGCTTGGCCCGCGGCGCAAAATGCTCCAGCGTGCCGTACAGTTCACTCAATGGCATTCCGTACCAGTAAAAATTTCCCGTATCCAGCGTCATTCCCAGCCGTTTATCCCCCACGGCCGCGAAGACACCATCCAGAAATTGTGGGTTATTGGAAATATGCCCGTGGTTTTCGATGCCATATCCCACCTTGCTGCCGGCCGTTTGCTGCAACACCTGTCCGATCCGGCGGATGAAATTTTCACGAACCTGTTCGTGAGAGAGGATTTGGTTTCTGGTGGCCGTGTCGATCCGAATGGCAGGCGCGCCCAGAATTTCAGCCGTATGTGTGGACCGCACCGCCCATTGAACCTGTTGATCCGGATGTTCGGATGAAAAATCCGTCCCCAGCAGTAATGCAGAGACGCCGATCCCCTCGTTCTTCAACTGCTTGGCCAGTTCCGTCGCGGCCGACTCATTGAGGATATCGACACTTTTGGCAATCTTTGGCCCCAGATGTGGCATCGACCCATCCACCCGGACATCTATTTCGATGGCCGTGATTTCCAGTTGCCGCAGAGTTTCAAAGACCGACTTGCCCGCCGCCACCGGCGCCATCTCATCGCGTACGCTGATCTTCATTTACCTGATCTCCGACAAATAAACCTTGTTGCCTGTTTTCCCCGATTGCAATATTGCCAATGACACCCGCATCGAATCCAGCCCTTCGCGAATGCCCGCGCGCGGTTTGGTCTTTCCCAACGCCACATCCACAAATTCGTTCATCTGGCGTTTGTATCCGATATCCAACGCACGTCGGGGTGATTCCACGATGCGTGATTCCTTCCCCTGATAAATCGTGAATTGCGCCTTGGCCGCGTCGAGCGACAAATCCGCCTTGGGCAACAGCGTTCCCCTTGGCCCAAGGAAATCAAAGCATCCGCCCCCCTGGCTTCCGGCAGGCACACCCCATGTCCATGCCACCATCAGTTCATCGCCTGATTCAAAATGAACCGTGGCCGTGCCGGTATCGAACGCCGTGTGGTTTGGATTGATCGTCCGCAGATGAGCAAACACCCATTCCACCGGCCCGAAGGTGTACATCCCGAAATCGTAATTGTGAATCGCCCCATCCAGAAACGGCCCGCCACCCTGTTGGTCTTCGGTAAACCAGCGAATATCCGGTCCGCTGCTGGTGGCGACATGACGCCATGTGACCGGCCGACCCAGTTCGCCCGCCAGGATCGCCTGCCGAAACCCTTCCCATTCATCATCAAATCGACGCACGAAGCCGATCTGCAGTTGTCCTTTGCTTTCCGCTGCCGCCGCGGCCACCGCGTTGGCCTCTTCCATCGTGCGGGTCATTGGCTTTTCCAGAAAGACGTGCTTGTCCGCCTTCAAAGCCTTAATCGTCATTTGTGCATGAAGATGGGTGGGGACATTGATCAACACCGCATCCACCAGCGGCAGAATCTGCCGATAGTCGCTCACAAAATTGGGAATTCCATACTTGTCCACCAGCGCCTTGGCGGCCGGATTCACATCCGCCGCCGCGACCAGCTCCACCTCATCCAAGCGTTCCTTCAATGGTGGAAGATGAACCGTACTGATGCCCCCCGCGCCAATGATCCCGACTTTGACTTTTTGCATGAACCTGCCTGCCGTTAAGACCGCCAAATCGAACTATACATCCTGAATGAGGAGTAAATTCCGGTTTGGCGATTCTAACGATCGCCGGAAGGGTGTCTACTTTTCACTTGCTCGATCCCGTCCCCACGGGCGGCGGTGGGGCATAGGGACTCATTGCACGATCCGATGAACCAGCCAGGCCATAACCCGGCCGATTGATCTCATAGTCGCTGCTGCCCGGTTCGCCACTGTTGCTGTAGCCCGTGCCTGTGGTTCCTCCATGGGTTCCCTTGATGGTTGACCCATCGTCGGTCTGGTCTTTTTCACATCCGGCCGTCACCATGATGCCCATCGACAGGATCACGGTTAAAATCAGTGCCATCTTTTTCATCACCTTGCTCCTTTTTTTTGAAGACCACTGATTTGGAGAGCAAAAGTTGAACCAAACCCAACATATTTGTCCGAATTGCAAAGGCCGACATCTTCGGGTTTTTTACCGGGTGGGTGGGGTGCCGGTGCATTGCAATTTGATGCTGGATTCTCGTCAGGAGGCGATGGATCAGTCAAAAGCTGATTTGGAACTGAACGTCTGCGAAGAATGCGGGTTCATGTTCAACCGCGCATTTGATGAATCGAAGATGAGTTATGGCCGTGAATATGAGGGGAGCCAGGGTTCATCCGGCACGTTCAATGCTTTCGCCCGATCATTGGCGAGCCGATGGATTGAGCGATACGGCCTGCTAAACAAAACCATACTTGAGGTTGGTTGCGGCGGGGGGGAGTTTCTGGAATTGATCTGCGAACTGGGAGACAACCACGGCATCGGCATCGACCCGGCCATCGCGCCACGATCCACCGGCCGGGTGCGCTATATCGCCGATCACTTTGGCCCTCAACACGCCGATCTGCCATTCGATTTTGTCTGCTGCCGGCACACCCTGGAACATATCCCGCAAACACAAGACTTCATCTCCACCATCCGTCAAACCCTCAAAAATCGCCAACTCGTCACGGCGTGGGAACTGCCCGATACCTGGCGAATTATGACCGAAGGGGCCTTCTGGGATGTCTACTACGAACACTGTTCCTATTTCACGGCCGGCTCGCTGGCCCGATTGTTTCGCGGGTGCGGGTTTGAGATTTCGCATCTGGAACGGGATTACGCCGACCAATATCTGGTCCTTGGTGCCTATCCGGGCAATGGCGCTGGCAAGGTGTTCCCAATCGAGGAATCCCCCGCCCAGATCGTCACCTCCGCGATGAATTTTGGCCGGATGGTTGAGGAAAAATGTCGCATCTGGCGACAACGGTTCGATCAATGGCACGGCCGGCGCATCATCCTCTGGGGTTCGGGTTCCAAAGGGGTTGGCTTTTTAACCACGCTTGGGCTGGACGATGAACAACTTCGCTATGTGGTCGACATCAACCCCAAAAAACAGGGCAAATTCATGGCCTCAACCGGCCAGCGGATCGTCGCTCCGGCCGAGATGGCCGATTATCAGCCCGAAGTCGTAATCGTGATGAACCCCATTTATGAGCAGGAAATCCGTGCGGATTTGAAGCAATTGGGCGTTGATGCGCAACTGGTTATGGCGCAATGAATTACAATACCATCTTGCGGCAATGAAACCCTTCGGCAAATCGCGTGGTGGAATTGCATTCAACCCCTCTGATCCGCAGCATCGCCCAGAAGGTGTCGGCCGAGAACCATTGTCGGCCGACCTGTGTGGGAAATCCTTCCATCAATAGATCGATCTTCCGCTTGCAAACCGTTTCATCCAACGGCACAAACAGATTGGGATGACCCAAATCCCCATCATATTTGGGAATCTCATACTCAAAAATCGTGTGGTTGCGAAAGGCGTTCCACGTCAGTTCCCCCAACAGGCGATGGTCCTGATGGGCATCCTCCCTGCGATGGGTGAAGATCAAATCCGGGTTGAATGACTTGAGCGACTCCACAAAATCCTTCACCTGATCCCCCATGAACGGCAGATACGCATCGCGAAATTTTCGCACGCGCACGTCGGCCGACGCGGCCTTGGCCAAAAACCGCCCGGCGCTCTCCTTGGCTTCGCGTTCGCGGTCATCGTTTCCCCCCAGCACCACCCACAGCACGTTGATGTCCGGATGCTCATCCAGCAGCCGCAGCACCGTCCCGCCGCATCCGATCTCGATGTCATCCGAATGCGCGCCGATGCACAACAATCGCTTGATGGGCGAAGTTGGTGAAAAGGTCATCATGATCATCCCACCCGCGCCTGCCGCGATTTTCCGGGCGTTCGCCACACCTGCCACGGTGCGGTGCCGCGCGCGTGCATCTCATCGAGCATCTGTTTTTCCTTGAACGTATCCATCCCCGCCCAGAACCCATCGTGGCGATAGGTGGTCAGTTGGTTGATGTCGATCAGCCGCTGAAACGGCTCGACCACCAGTTCATCACCCTCCCTGATGTAATCAAAGATCGATTGTTTTAGAATAAAATAACCGCCGTTGATGCGCAATCCGCACTGGCTGGCCGGGCGAATCTGTTTGACCGCGCTGTCATCATCGCTCTCCACCACATGAAAACTCTGCGGCGGTTTGACGCTGATGAAGCTGGCGACTTTGTTTTGCCGTTCAAAATGCTCGACCATCGCCGGCAGGGGGGCATCGGTGACATTGTCCGAATAATTGGCCATGAAGACCGGCTGGTCCTTGAGATAATCCTTCACCGCCACCAGCCGCTGGCCGATGTTGGAGTCGATTCCCGTATCCACAAACGTGATCGACCATGAATCGATGTCGCTGGAGAGCAGTTTCAAATCCCGCCCGCCGTTGGAGAGGACAAAATCATTGGAGACGCACTCGTTGTAATTCAGGAAATAATTCTTGATGACATCCGCCTGATATCCCAGGCACAAAATAAAATCGCGGTGTCCGTAGTGCGCGTAATACTTCATCATGTGCCAGACAATCGGCCTATACCCCACGGGAACCATCGGCTTGGGGACGTTTTCCGAATATTCCCGCAATCGCAGCCCCAGCCCGCCGCAAAACAGCACCACTTTCATTGTCCTGCTCCTCTCTTTTGGCCCACCGACAGGCCGATCCCCGCATAGCGCGACACCGAATTCACATCGAGCATCCGCCGACCATCCACCACCAGCGGCGGATTGGATCGCCCGGCGATCAGTTTCGGTATCTGAGTGAATTCCGGCCAGCTTGTCACAATCGCAATCGCGTCAACCCCCTCAATGGCTGCCGCCAGGGTCGATTCGATGCGGATGCGCGTGCCGAAATGCTTTTTCGCATTGGCACCCGCGGCCGGATCAAACGCGCTGACCTTCGCGCCACACCGCAGCAACTCCTCGATTACCACAATCGCCGGAGATTCGCGCAGATCATCCGTTCCCGGCTTAAATGCCAACCCCGTCACCGCCACCTTCGCCCCATCCAACGGCCGACCAAGATGCTCCCGCAACAACTCAACCACCCGATGCGGCTGAGCGCCATTGGTCTTTAATACCGCATCCAGCAGGGGGGTTGGCACATTAATTTGTGCGGCGTGGGCCGCCAGCGCCTTGATGTCCTTGGGGAAACAGCTTCCGCCAAACCCGCAACCGGCATTGAGAAAATGTGTAATCCCGGCCGAGATCGTCCTCCCATCATCCAGCTTGGGAGACAACGGCCGCATCAGATGAACCCCCCGCATCACATTCACCACATCCACACCCTCCATCGCCGCGCAGAGATTGGCCATTTCGTTTGCGAATGAAATCATCGTCGCCTGAAGGGCGTTGGAGGCATATTTGATCATCTCAGCCGTTCGGACGGCCGTGCGCATTCTCGGCACACTCGCGTCCATCGGCGCATACAGTTTCTCCATCGCCTCGATGGTGCGCTCATCAATCCCACCCAGCACGATCCGATCCGGCGACATGAAATCCGCGACCGCGTTCCCCTCGGACAAAAATTCGGGGTTCATCCCCACTCCAAAATCACGCCCCGCCTTTTTCCCCGATGCGTTCTCCAATATCGGCAATACATCCACTTGCGTAGTCCCCGGAACCACCGTGCTTTTGATGACCACGACGTGATAACCATTTTTTTTCGACAGCGCCTCCCCGATCTGCCTGGCCGTCTGATGAATCTGGCTCAGGTCAATTTGCTTGCCATCAAATGGTGTCCCCACCGCGATCATCGTCAAATCGCTCTTTAAGACCGCCTCCCGCAGATCGGTTGTGGCGTGTAGTCGGCCGTTGATGTTTCTCCCCAGTAGCTGCGTCAATCCATCTTCATGAATCGGCGACCTTCCCGCCGTGATTTCATCGACCTTTTGTTTTTCCCTGTCCACGCACCAGACCGTATGCCCCAGCTCCGCAAGGCACACCCCGCTGACCAGACCCACATACCCCGTTCCGATGATTGAGATGTTCATGCCACCCCCTCGCGGTTGCCGCCATACCAGACCATCGAACGTCTCAGCCCTTCATCCAAATCGATCTTCGGCTCATACCCCAGTTCCGTTCGCGCCTTGGTGATGATCGGGCATCGGCGGTTGGGGTTGTCCACCAGATAATCCGCATCGCCGCTGGTCTGCCGCACCACTTTCCCCCGATACCCATACAACTTTGCACCCAGCGCGACGATCCGTTCCCCCAGTTGCGCCATCGAAATTTCCGGCTTTTCCACGCCGATGTTGTACGCCTCCCCGGCTCGGCCGCGCACCAGCACCTTGTAATATCCCGCCACCGCGTCGGCCGAATAGCAAAACGTCCGTGTCGCGCTCCCATCGGATAACATCACAATGTCCCGTCCGCACAGCACATCGCGCGCAAAATCAGGAATCACCCGACCATCGGTGATCTTCAATCCGGGACCGTAATTGTTAAATGGCCGTGCGGCCTTGACCGGCAACCCGTGCTGGCGGGCAAAATTCACGCACAACGTCTCCCCATACCGCTTCGCCTCGTCATAACACGCCCGCGGCCCGGTACACGAAACGCTGCCGCGATAATCCTCGGCCGTGGGAATGTTCGCCGCATCCGGGTCGCCATAAATCTCGCTGGATGAATAAAACAAAAATCCACCCACCGGCCGACCGGTCTCCTTTTCCCCTTTGAAATACTCCAGAAGCGACCGCAATCCATTCACGTTCGCATCCATCGTCCCGATCGGATCCTGCCGATAGATTGTCGGCGACGCGATCGAAGCGGCATGGATGATGAAATCAAAATGCCCCATATTGGTCGGCAAAGGGTGACGAACATCATGCCGAACCAGGTTTAATTTTGATCGCAACCCCTCCAGCCACTGCGGTACCCCCCGGCTGAAATTATCGAACACGGTCAGTTCAATCGGATGTCCCGCGCTGCGCGTGGCGTTGTAATGGGTGATCGTCTGAACCAGATAATACCCCAGAAATCCCGCGCCGCCGGTGATCAACAGCCGTTTGCCGGCCATCCGCGTCAATTCACCCCCGGCCGATGCGCAAATATGCTCAAGGTCCTGATGGACAATCGTGTCGGCGGTGTCGTTCGTATTCACACTCATCACAATACCTGCACCTGTGGAATGGGGACGATGAATTGTCCGCCCCATTGACGAACATCCGCCATCTGTTTCATGATCTCATCCTTCAAATTCCACGGCAAAATCAGCACATAATCCGGCCGGGTCTGCCTGATCCGATCCGGGTGACAGATCGGAATCCTCGTCCCGGGCAGAAAATTCCCCTGTTTGTGCGGGCTGCGATCCACCGTGTATTCGATAAAATCGGTCCGAATCCCGCAGTAGTTGAGCAGCGTGTTCCCTTTGCCCGGCGCCCCATATCCGACAATGGTTTTGCCCTCCGATTTTGCCGATATCAAAAATGAGAGCAGCTTTCGCTTGGTCTCCTTCACCTGACGATCAAACGTCTGGTAATACTCCGCCGTCAACATCCCCGCATCCTGTTCACGCTGTCTTAATTCAACCAGCCGGGTGGTGACGGGTTTGGACTGGTCGGCCGTGTGTCGGGCATAAATCCGCAGCGACCCACCATGCGTCGGCAATTCCTCCACATCGAACAGTGTCATCCCGTGTGCCGCGAAGATCCGCTCCACGGTCGTCAACGACAAATACGAAAAATGCTCGTGATAAATCGTGTCAAACTGATTTTGTGCCACCAGTTGCATCAGATGAGGAAATTCCATCGTGATGACGCCCCCCTCGGCCAGCAGAATCTTCATCCCTCCAACAAAATCATTGATGTCCGGCACATGCGCCAGCACGTTGTTCCCCAGCAACAAATCCGCCCGCCCCTGTTCACCCAATATGTGCCGTGCGGTTGATCGTCCAAAAAACCGCACCACGGTCGGGATCCCCTTTTTGGCCGCCACCTCCGCCACATTGGCCGCCGGCTCAACTCCCAGCACCGGCACACCCTGCTGTTTGAAATATTGCAGCAGATATCCATCGTTGCTGGCGATCTCGATCACCTGCGACGATCCATCCAACCCCAGCCGTTTCACCATTGATTCCGCATACTCCTTGACATGGTTCAACCACGTCTCCGAATAGCTCGAAAAATACGCGTAGTCGCTGAAAATGTCCTTGGGGCTGACATATTCCGGCAACTGCACCAGATGGCAGCGGTCGCAGACATACACATGCAACGGATAAAACGCCTCGGCCTCATCAAACCGTTCCGGCGTCACATGCCTTTGGCACAGGGGTGATGTCCCCAGATCAACAAACGTCCGTTCCAACGCGGCCGCGCAAAATCGGCAATGATACCGCTCGGTCGGCCCGCTGATCTTTGGTTTGGGTTCGCTCATGACAGTCACGTTCACTTCCTCCAGATAATCAAGATGCCAGCGGCCAACGCCACTTCTGAAACTGGCCGACATATTTCCCCAACACACCCAGACACCGCACCCTCGTCCACGAAGGCATATCCGCCTCCCGGATCGCCCGCGCATATCCGCCAAGGCATTGCAATCGGGCCGACTTTTGGCTTTTGCCTCCGCCGATCCACGCATTGCGCTGCGTAGAATCCTTCAAGCTCGTCGAGCTGTCCGGATGATACCGACGATAAAACAGCACCTGCGGCACGGTGACAAACGCCCCCGACAAACACAGCGTCGCCAGGATCACCTTGTCGCTGCCATAAAAGGGTTCATGCAGGCGCGTCCGCATCAACACCTGCTTGCGAATCAACCCGAAAATCTCAAAACACCATTTGGTCCGCAGCAATAGCTCATAAAATCGTCGTGCCGGGTCCGCGCTCTCCATCTCCCGCGCCGGATCAAGCAAATTCGCCATTCCATTCCCATCCGGCGTGGCGATCACCTGCCCGGCATGATCAATGATCGCCACTTGTCCATGCGCCAAAACCGCCTGCGGGTTCGCATCCAGCGCCTCGACACATCGTTCCAGCAGGGTCGGTCCGCACACATCATCGTGCGCGGCCCAGCGAAAATATTCTCCCCTTGCCAACTCGGCCGTCCGATTGAAATTACCGGCCGCCCCCACATTGTGGACCTGCCGAACATATCTCACCCGACAGTCCTGTTTGGCATATTTTCGACAAATCCCCTCCGTCCCATCGGTTGAGGCATTGTCGCACACGATCAGCTCAAAATCTCGGTACGTCTGCGCCAACAATGAATCCATCGCCGTCGCCAGATACGCCTGCCCGTTATAGACCGGCAGGCCGATGCTCACACGCGGCGCACCGGCTCCCCTCGGATTGTCCTTCGCTTCCCACATCATCATCACCCACCCCAAACCTAGCCCACAAATGCCCCCGCAACCAATGCAAAATGATCATCACGGCCCAAATTGAGCCATCGGAAGGGATGCAAATGACAAACCTTGGCGGTTGCGCGCGAAATATGGATTGTGCAACGGCCGATAACCTGACTATAAAATCATTCCAGGCAACGAGTTATCGGAAGTTCTCCCAAAACCTGATCATCCCGCGCCAAGGCATCGCCCACTCGCCCAGTCGCGCAACGCCTGCACTTTTTCCGCCATCGTTACCGACAAAGGTGGCGATTGTTCCATCGCCTTCAGGATCAGGCTATTGTTCAGCTCCGACTTCTGCGCATACGCCTGATGCAGCGCGCTGATGATGGCCTGTTCGATCTCCGCGCCGCTGAATCCATCCGCCGCGGCCGCCAGGCCGGCCAGATCAAACTTCTGCGGGTCTCGTTTACGCATCCGCAGATGAATCGCAAAAATGTCCTTCCGGGCTTCCAATCCCGGCAAATCCACAAAAAAAATCTCGTCGAATCGTCCTTTTCGCAACAATTCCGGCGGCAGCGCCTCGATGTCATTCGCCGTCGCCACCAGAAATACCCCCGAATCATGCTCCTGCATCCACGTCAACAACGACCCGAACATCCGCTTGGACAACCCTCCATCCGAAGATTGCGCCGCCGCCGATGCGAACGCCTTTTCAATCTCATCGATCCACAAAACAATCGGCGACATCGCCTCGGCCTGATGCAGCGCATCGCGCAGCCGGCGCTCCGATTCGCCAATGTACTTGTCATACAATGCCCCCACATCCATCCGCAGCAGCGGGCGTTGCCATGCGGTTGCCACCGCCTTGGCCGACAATGATTTTCCCGCCCCCTGAACCCCCAGCATCAACACACCCCGCGGTCCGGACAGACCATACGCCGCCGCCTCGTCGCTGAGGGCATCCTGACGCTCTGTAAGCCACTGTTTGAGATTTACCAGCCCGCCGATCTGCGTCAAATCCACGGGGCTTTGGATGAATTCCAGTAAAGCCATTCCCTGCAACATCTTGCGCTTGCCGGCGAGAATTTTGTTGATATCCGAAATGTCAAATCGATTGTCCTCGCTGACACTGTCCAACACCACCTGTCTGGCCTGACGAGCGCTCAACCCACGCAGGTTTTTGATGATTGTTTGCAATCCCTTGCGGCTTAATTCCACCTGCACGCGCGAGATTTCATTGCGCGCCCGCAGGGCATCGCGAATGATGATTTCCAACCGTTTTTCATCCGGCAGCGACAATTCAAACACCGTGCTTCTGGACTGCACCGCCGGCGGCAACTCCCCCTGGCTGTCGATCAGGATGAGATAACTCCCTTCCTTCTCAAACTTTGCGATCAAATCCCGCATCAGCCGAAGCGTCCGCTCATCCTTCAGATGTCCCGCCACGTCCAGCATGACGCACATTCCCCCCTTTTCCTGGCTCATCCAATGAAACATCGCGGCCGCCGGGTGGTCCGTATCGGGGACGCAGGGGCCATCCACCAGCAGCCCATCGCGAATCCCCTTGGACATCGACCAGAGCCACATCTCCAGCCCCCGCTCCAGCGCCGTATCCCGAACCACCTGCAACGCCTCCTCCTCCTCCAAAGTGGAGATGGAGATGACGCGGTGCTGGGCCAGGATGAGTTTCTCCAACCGCTGTTTATTGTCGCTTGCCGGTGATGCCTGATTGGTCATATGGCGTCGAATTGTCCTCCAGCCATGCCCGGATCGTCAACCAAAAACCCAACTGACAACATTTTTATCGGACTTGGTGAAGTTTTTGTTATCCTCTATCCGATACGCATAAACAGGTCTTTGTAGGCCGGGGTCCGTTTTACGGGAGAGTTCGATATGTCTGTCACAGTCGATCATCAGCCCATGGCGGCCGAAAAAATGGGTCTGCGCACCGTTGGACAACTATTGTCACACCTCCAGCGCGACAACCGGCTGGTTGTTCACGTTCTGGTCGATGGCGAAGAACCGGACCTCACCCGACTTAGCCGGTTAAGGCAGATTCCCGTTCAGGGGCACACGATTTTTGTCGAAACCGCCGACCCTTCGCGCATGGCCATCGAAGTCCTTGACGCCGTGCAGGAACAACTCGAACAGACCGATCAACTTAAAGAAGATGCCACCCAACTTCTGCGTTCCAACCAGTACGCTCAGGCGATGGAAAAACTCAGCGGCTGCTTCAGCACATGGCAACACGCCCAGGAATCCGTCCTCAAGACCGCCCAGTTGCTCCGCATCGATCTCTCCGCCATTCACGCCGACAACCAATCCCTCAATCAACTGCTCGATACGTTCACACTGCAGCTTCGTCAGATCAAATCCACCCTCGAAGACCGTGACTATGTCATGCTGTGCGACATCCTGACCTACGAAATGACCGATACCTCCACACAATGGCGCGCCGCCATTGATGCCTTGCGAAAAGTCATCACCGAGGCTTGAATTTCCCCTTCCTTCCGTCGATGGGGTTCGTACCATACATCCATGATGGCAATCGACCTGCAATCCCAATGTGAACTGGGCCAACAACACCTGATGGCCATGCGATATCTCGAAGCCGAGAAGGCATTGTCCGCGGCCGAAGAACAGGCATGGTCGCAACATGATTTTGACACCCTCGCCCGTCTCTACATGCCATTACAGGAGGCCCGCCGACAGCGCCGACAGCGCTGCGGCGAAGGGATCGTCCGCCTCGACCTGCTGGCCGAAAATGCGCTCGATTTTGTGGACCCCCGCCACGTGATCGAAAATTATCCACAAGGGCAGTTACTGGTCGCCGGATGGGCGTCGGCCGAGCCGGCCCGTCTGGTCCGCGCGATCCAAGCTGAATTGGACCTCTATCTCGACACTTTTCTCGCGGCGGTCTATCCGCTGAAGGATGACACGCGCGCCATCGCCGTCATTCCTTTGTTGGATGTTCCACTGCCCGATGCGCAACCTCGTTCCATTGCGGAACTTACAACAGCACTCCCGCCGCATTCCCTGATCTTTCGGCCGGACGATCTGCCTGCCGGCGCGCAAAAAGGTTCCTCCCAGACCTATGGCATGGTGATGAACATCTGGGAACAACTGCACGCCCCATTCCTCGCCGCCGCCGATTCCCAAACCGATCCCATTCGCAAAATGGAACTGTACCGCCGAACAATCCAAGTCGATTACGCCTGCGAGTTGGCGCACCAGAAACTGTCGGATGTCGCCAAAAATCTCGCGCATGAGAAATAAAAAAAGCCCGGCGTTTTAAGCCGGGCTTTTGCAAGTGAAATTAGCAACCACCGCGCGATCAAGTCGCATCGGACGCCGCTTGGGCAAGCTGATTGCCTTCGGCGGGGGCCTCAACCTTGATCGCCTCGAAGAACAGGTGTTTGTCTCCACCTTCCTCGGTCTTGACCGAGATGCGGATCAAATCCTTGCCCTTGAAACCGCCGCGGAGGATTTCCTCGGACATCGGATCCTCAACGTGCTGTTCGATCGCCCGACGCAACGGGCGGGCGCCAAAGTCGTTGTTGGTTCCCTTGTCGATCAGGAAATCCTTGGCTTCGGTCGACATTTCGATCTTCAGCCCATGCTCGGTGAGCCGTTTGGTCACCTTGTTCAATTCCAGCTCCACGATGCGTTCCAGGTGCTGGCGGGTGAGCGGACGGAAGACGATCACATCATCCAGTCGGCCGATGAATTCCGGGCGGAAATACCGCTCGATCTCCTTCATCAGCGTCTCTTTCATCTTCTCATACGTCTGCTCATCGCGCGTCCCCTTGCCGCGACCCTGCAGGCCGAACGGTTGCACGCCGCCCTTGATCAGGTCCGCGCCGATGTTGCTGGTCATGATCATGACCACGTTGCGGAAATCGACGTGCCGGCCGAACGAATCGGTCAGACGTCCTTCTTCCATGATCTGCAGCAGCATATTGAACACATCCGGGTGCGCCTTTTCCACCTCGTCGAGCAGCACGACGCTGTATGGACGACGACGGATGCGCTCGGTCAACTGGCCACCTTCCTCATACCCGACATATCCGGGGGGCGCGCCGATCAACCGCGACACGTTGTGCTTCTCCATGTACTCGGACATGTCGATCTGAATCAACGCATCCGGGTCGCCAAACATGAACTCGGCCAGTGCCTTGGACAAGAGCGTCTTGCCGACGCCGCTTGGCCCAAGGAACAAAAAGCTCCCCATCGGACGATGCGGGTCTTTGAGGCCGCTGCGGGCACGACGGATCGTCTTGGAAATCGCCTTGATGGCCTCATCCTGCGACACCACGCGCTTGTGCAGCTCGTTTTCCAGTTCCAGCAGTCGTTGGGCTTCCTCTTTTTCAAGGCGGGTCAACGGCACGCCGGTCATCTTGCTGACAACCTCGGCGATGACCTCCTCATCCACCACGCCGTCCACTTCCTTGGCCTTTTCACGCCATTGACGCTGCATCTCCTCTTTCTTCTTACGCAGCGCCTCGGCCTGGTCGCGCAGCTTGGCGGCCTCCTCATATTCGGCGTTCTTCACGGCCTCATCCTTCTGGATGCCCAGCCGTTCGATCTGTTCCTCCAGATCCGCCAGATTTGGCGGCTTGGTCATGCTGCGCAGACGAATCCGCGCGCCCGCCTCATCCAGAACGTCAATCGCCTTGTCCGGCAGGCATCGGCCGGTGATGTACCGATCCGACATCTCCACCGCCGCCTCCAGCGCCGTGTCGAGAATCTGCACGCGATGGTGCGCCTCGTAACGGTCACGCAGGCCCTTGAGAATCTCCACCGCATCCGCCTTGCTGGGCGGATCAACATGGATCGGCTGAAACCGCCGAGCCAATGCGGCATCCTTCTCGATGTACTTGCGATACTCATCGAACGTGGTGGCGCCGATGCACTGAATCTCGCCGCGCGAGAGGGCGGGTTTCAACACGTTGCTGGCGTCGATGGCGCCCTCAGCGCCGCCGGCGCCCACCAGCGTGTGCAATTCATCAATGAACAAAATGACGTTCTTGGCCCGTCGGACCTCGTTCATCACCGCCTTGATGCGCTCCTCAAACTGGCCGCGATACTTGGTCCCCGCGACCATCAACGCCAGGTCCAGCACCACGATGCGTCGGTCATGCAGGATTTCCGGCACGCTGCTGGAGATGACCATCTGGGCCAGACCTTCGACAATGGCGGTCTTGCCCACGCCGGCCTCCACCAGCAAAACGGGGTTGTTCTTCTGACGTCGGCAGAGAATCTGGATCACGCGCTCGATTTCATTCTTGCGCCCGATCACCGGGTCCAATTCGCCGCTCTTGGCCAGCTCGGTCAGATCACGACCGAAACTGTCCAGCGCCGGCGTCTTGCTCTTGCCTTTTT
>JADLBV010000002.1 GCA_020847545.1 Phycisphaerales bacterium | reverse complement strand
TTTGGAAGGACGGACCCCTGGTGTACCAGTTGTCGCGCTAGCGGCACGGCTGGGTAGCTATGTCCGGAACGGATAAACGCTGAAAGCATCTAAGCGTGAAGCCTATGCCAAGACGAGGATTCCATAGGGCATTGCCCTGTGAGACCCCGAGTAGACCACTCGGTTGATAGGCCGGAGCTGTAAGGACAGAAATGTCTTCAGGTTACCGGTACTAACGGTCGATTGCTTGACCAATTTTATCGATGATCGTCATACTGGGAGTTGGGAGCTGGAAACTAGGAGCTAGAGTCCGGCAATCAGCTTCCGGGTAAACGATAATGGATGAAAGCGAATCCCGAAAAGTTGTTCGACGAAAGTCGCGGATGAACCTCGTTATCACTTGAAATTCAGCCCGGTCGGTCTTTACCGGCCGACCGGGTCTTTGTCGGTGGCTATATCTGGAGGGTCACACCCGTTCCCATTCCGAACACGGTCGTTAAGCCTCCTGAGCCGATGATACTGCTTCAGCGGGAAAGTAGGTTACTGCCGGCATTTTAATACAAGACCCCGGTCCTTTTGGATCGGGGTTCTTTTTTGGCATCTCTTTGAATTGTTTTTTATTTTTATTTCTTTATTTCGTCGAATCGTAGCCGTCGCGGATCAAATCCAGTTTTCCGGTTTCGGGATGGATGATCAGGCCGTGGATCGGGATGCCGGGGCGCATCAGGGGGTGGCTGCGGATCAGTCGAACGCTGCCGCGAACGCCATCCTCTACCTTTTCAAATCCGGTCAGCCAGCGATCCAGGTCGATGCCGGCGTTTTGCAGCGTGTCGATGACATCCTGTGATACGCCCGATGCCAAAGCCTGTTCCAGCAGGGCCTGACAATGAAAATTGATCATCCCGCAGTCGTGATGCCCGACAACGGCGATCTCCTGAACATGAAGCTGATGCACCGCGATCAGGATGCTGCGCATCACCGAGCCGAACGGATGGGTGATCACCGCGCCGGCGACCTTGATCATCTTGACGTCGCCGTTGCGCAAATTCATCGCCCGCGGCAGCAATTCCACCAGCCGCGTGTCCATGCAGGTGATCACCAGCAGTTTTTTGTTGGGAAATTGATCGGTGCGATAGGCTTCGTATTCGCGCTTTTGAACAAAATCGGCGTTGTATTTGAGAATATCCTTAATCAGCGACATGACCGCATGTTGACGCTGACAGTCGTGCGGGTCAAGGGACATTCGGCGAATTGTTTGCATTGCCCAGCGCCCGGCGGTGTTTGGACATGACCCAATCGGTCAGGCGGGGCATCAAAATGCCCATCGCGACCAGAATTCTGACGACCCGCATCGGCCAGATTTCCGGTATCGGACGTCGGATTCCACGGATGATGGCCTTCGCCACCGTTTCGGCCGACTGGTGTCGCTCCACCGCGCTGCGGGGCGGGATGGTGGCGCCGGATAATTTTTCGGCCGTGGTGAAAAAATCAGTGTCCGTGCCGATCGGATGAACGCTGGTGACGGCGATTTTCACCGGCTGTAATTCAATACGCAGCGATTCGGCAATGCTCAATTGCGCGGCCTTGGTGGCGCTGTAGGCGCCAAACCAGGGCAATCCCCGTCGGCCGGCGGCCGATGAGATGATCACAATCTGCCCGCGAAAACCGTCGCGAAGCTCCTGTTTGCTCATCATCGGTACCGCTGGGCGGATGCAATCGATTGTCCCAAAGAGGTTGGTCTGGAAGATTGCCTGAAATTCCTGAAGGCTCATTTGTGCCACCGGCTTGGGCAGGCCATAGCCGGCGTTGCAGATCAGCGTGTCGATTCGGCCAAAATGTTCGGCCGCGCGTTGAATCAGTCGCTGACATTGTTCCGGATCGCTGACATCGGTGGCAACTACCAGATGTCGGCCACCCAATTGCTCGTTGAGTTGATGGAGCCGATCCTCCCGCCGGGCCGCCAACACCAGTTTTGCGCCGGCGGCCGAGAGTTGATCGGCCAGCGCCCGGCCAATCCCGGCGCTGGCACCGGTGATGATCGCGACCATGCCATTCAGATTCCGTTTCATGGGCGCGATTATACGCCGATCATCGGGTAATTCCCGCTTGCGACTACCATCCGTGAGCGGTACAAGAACGATCATGTTCAACCATCGTCTTCGTCTGGGAATGGTGATTTTGTTGATTGGGTGGGGGGGCCTCGCCTGTGCCCAGACCACCCGGCCAGTGGAGGAAATCCGCCGGGCATTGGTGATCTCGGTCGATGGGATGCGGCCGGATGTGATGTTGCGTGCCGATGCCCCCAATCTGCGCGGCCTGATGAGCCGAGGCTCGTTCACTTTCTGGGCATGGACGACCGAAATTGCCATCACGCTCCCCTCGCACACCAGCATGTTGACCGGTTGCATTCCTGAACACCACGGTATTCTCTTTAATGATGATGGCCCACGGCCGCAGGTCTATCCCAATGTGCCCACGCTCTTTGAACTGGCCCATCAGGCCGGATACACCACGGCGATTTGTGCCAGCAAATCAAAATTTTCCGCATTGGCCCGGCCTGGGAGTGTCAATTGGCTGGTGTTGCCGCCAAAAGGATCAATGTTCCCCGACCGCTATGTGGCCGGACGGGCTGCAAGCATCATCAATGATCACGCCCCGCAGGTGATGTTCGTCCATTTTGGCGGCGTCGATACGGCCGGCCACCACATCGGATGGGGGACAAGCGAACAATTGGTCGCGATGCACGAGGCTGATGCTTCCATCGGCATCGTTCTCGATGCGCTGAAGAAAAATGGCCTGTTGGATTCAACGTTCATTCTTGTCAGCGCCGACCATGGTGGTTCCGGCCGCACCCACGGCAGGGATGACTGGCGATCACGTTTTATTCCCTGGATCACGGCCGGGCCGCACATCAGGGCGAATTTTGATCTGACGCTGGACCGTGAATTGCAGGTCCACACCGAAGACACCTTCGCCACGGTCTGTTGGTTGATGAACATCACCCCGCCCGATGACATCGACGGCCACGCTGTTCATCAGATCGTGGATGAGGATGCACAGGTGCATGACCAAACATCCCAACGCACCACGCCAACCACCGCGCCGACGAACGGTTCATAATTTACAATCACGGCGGATGATCCCATGCCCATCCTCGGCCACGGAATCGACATTGTGGAAACCTCCCGCATCCGCCGGATGCACGATGAACACGGCCAGCGTTTTCTGGACCGCTGTTTTACCCTGCTGGAACAGCAATATTGCGCCGCCAGCCACAAACGCTATTATGAGCATCTGGCCGGCCGATTCGCCGCCAAGGAGGCGGTCTTAAAAGTCCTGGGGACTGGCTGGCGCGGCGGCATCGCCTGGACCGACATCGAAATTGCCCCCGAACCCTCCGGCCAGCCGCGCATCCACCTCTCCGGCGAATGCGCCCGCATCGCCTCCGCGATGGGGATCGTCCACTGGCATCTGTCCATCTCACACATCGAAACCCACGCCACCGCCAGCGCCATCGGACTCAGGGGCGAATAGCTGGGAATCGACATCATCATCGTCTCGGTGTCGTCCAGCTTGTCCGCGGTTCATCCTTCCTCTATTTTGTATCCGTTCACCAATGACCCAGCCCAACCGTTCCAATTCATCCCCGCGCGATGCGCAGTCGCTCTCTCCGGCGATGCGCCAATATCAGCAATTTAAGGCCCAATATCCCGGCTATGTGTTGTTTTTCCGGATGGGTGATTTTTATGAGATGTTCTGGGAGGACGCCCAGATCGCCGCACGGGCGCTGGGTGTGGCGTTGACTTCGCGCAGCCGGGGCGGGGTGGATGCGGAGGATGCCATTCCCATGGCGGGCGTGCCGTTTCACGCGGTGGAGGGTTATTTACGCAAGATGATCGCGGCCGGCCACAAGGTCGCCCTGTGCGAACAGATGGAGGATGCCGCGCTGGCCAAGGGGGTGGTCAAACGCGAAGTCGTCCGGCTGATGACCCCCGGCACGCTGACCGATGATCCGCTGTTGGATGGCCGATCGGATAATTTTCTGGCCGCCGTCGCATTCGCGCTGACCAAATCATCGGGCTATCAGGCGGGGTTGGTTTGGGTGGAACTTTCCACCGGTTCCTGCATCGCCATGAATGGCAACGAAGGCCAGATTCTCGATGAGATTTCGCGCCTCTCCCCGGCCGAGATTCTTGTCCCCGAACTCCCCAGCGGCCAACCGCACACCATCGCCTCCGCCATTCAGTCGCTCGGCATTCATGCGATCACCCCCCGTCCGGGGTGGCAATTCACCTTCAATCACGCGAAGGAACAATTGCAGCGACAATGGGGAACCTCCACCGCCGGCGGTTTTGGGTTTGCCGATCTGGATCCGGCCGTACTGGCCACCGGCGCGATCCTGACGTATCTGCACGAAACCCAGAAGACCGGCCTGTCGCACCTGCGCCCCCTTCGTCGTCATGAGCCGGCCGACCATCTCAACATCGACCCCGCAAGCTGGCGCAGCCTCGAAATCGACCGCACCGTCCGCAGCGGCACAACCGAAGGATCGCTTCTGTCCTCCATCGACCGCACCCGTACCTCGATGGGCGCCCGGATGCTTCGTCAGTGGCTGCGCTCCCCATTGCGGGATGTTGAACACATCATGGCCCGGCAATCGGCCATCGCCGCGTTGCTCGAGGAGACGGCATCGCTCCAGCGGATCATCGCCCAACTTGAAAAGGTGTGCGACATCGAGCGCATCGTCGCCCGAATCGCCATCGGCCGTTGCGGCCCGCGCGACCTGTCGGCGCTGGGTAAATGCCTTGTCGCCTTGCCCAAACTGCTGGATGAACTGCAAAGCCTGACCCACAGTGCCGACATCGCACCCGAACTGCTCCAACTCCGCGAATTTTGCGGCCGACAATCCGTTTATCTTCGCGATGCCATTCAAACCGACCCCGCGCCCCATCTGCGCGAAGGGGGGGTCATCGCGGACCATTTTGACGCCGAGCTGGATCGACTGCGATCCATGACCACCAATAGCCGCCAATGGCTCGCCCAATATCAGGCGGAACTGGCGGCCGAGAGTTCGATCCCCTCCTTAAAGGTCGGCTTCAACAAGGTCTTCGGTTATTACATCGAAGTCACCGACACCCATCGCGACAAAGTCCCCCAACATTGGACCCGCAAGCAGACGATCAAAAACGCCGAGCGTTACATCACCGAAAAGCTCAAAACTTTTGAGGAAGAAGCCCTTGGAGCACAGGAAAAATCAATCGCCCTCGAACAACTCCTCTTTGAACGCATCCGCCAGGAACTGCTGCCGCACCTTGCCACATTTCAGGAGCTGGCCGATGGCCTCGCTCGGCTGGATGTTTTGACGGCATTGGCTGACCTAGCCCGTGATCGTCGATATTGCCGCCCGCGGATCGTCCCCGACCGGCTGCTTCAGATCGTCGATGGCCGTCATCCCGTGCTCGATCAGCAGCTTGGAAGCGAATTTGTCTCCAACGATACCCAATTCGGCCCCGATGATTCGCTCTTGCTGATCACCGGCCCGAATATGGCCGGCAAAAGCACATATATTCGGCAGGTGGCACTGATCGTCCTGCTGGCGCAAATCGGTTCCTACACTCCCGCCAAGAGCGTCACCATGAGTCTCGTTGACCGGATTTTTACCCGCATCGGCGCCAGCGATGAATTGCACAGCGGCCAATCCACCTTCATGGTTGAAATGACCGAAACCGCCAATCTGCTCAACAACGCCACCGACCAGAGCCTTGTCATCCTCGACGAGATCGGCCGGGGAACCAGCACGCTCGACGGTCTGAGCCTCGCGTGGGCCATCGCCGAATACATCGCATCCACGCTTCACTGCCGAACCCTCTTTGCCACCCATTACCATGAACTGACCGACCTGTCAGACCGATTCAAAGGGGTGCGCAATCTCAACGTGGCCGTGCGCGAATGGGAGGATCAGGTCATCTTCCTGCATCGCATCATCGAAGGGGGCACCGACCGCAGCTACGGCATTCACGTTGCCCGTTTGGCCGGCGTTCCCAAAGCCGTTCTGGATCGCGCCCGGCAATTGCTTGGTGAACTGGCCGTCCAGCATGTCGGCCGGCCGCGTGTCCGATCCAAATCGCAACAGCCGGCCGATGTGGATCAGCTTCAACTTTTTGAAGACCCCGCCCGCACCATCGCCAGGGAAATCGCATCGTTGGATCTGCAAAATCTTTCCCCCATTCAGGCTTTTGACCTGCTTCGGCAATGGCGCGAAAAGCTCTCGTAGACTATAATCATCATGGTTCAATGGACTTGCAAAATGATCATCCCGATCCAGCCAGATGGCCGGCGTGGACGGCGGGTCTGGTGGTTGGTTTGCTGGCGGCCGCCGTGGCCTATGCACTGGCGGACCATGCGGTCAATCGATTGCGCCGGCTTCGTCGCGATCTGGACAGGGGTATTCCGCCCGGCCGATGGAGCCACGCGATTCTCGGCAGCACCATGCGGGCCGTGTCGGTCGCGTGGGGGCCGCCCCTTATCACCACCGCGCCGCAAAGGGATGCCACCGCCATGACCGTGCCGGCTTATTTCACGGCCGACACCTGGTATTACCCGATCAACCCCACTCGACGACTCGGCATGGCGATCCACTTCGCACGCGGCATCGCCCGGCGGGTGCAGGTCATTCGATCGCCTCGATAGGGGAGGTCAGCAAGATCTGATTCGACTCTCCAATCGTCCGCAACACATACCACGGCATCCAGATCGCACATCGACCAACCACCGCCACCACGGTTCCATAGACGATGCCCTTCAAACCCAAATTCATGAAATAAACAAAGGTAAAACTCAGGATCACATTGGCCGCGCCGCTGATCAGCACGGCGGCCGTGAAGGCTTTCACCCTTCCCATCCCCAGCAAAATCGACCGTCCCACCGCGCTGGAGCCACCGATAACCGTGTGTATCAACACCAGGGGCAAAATGACCAAGGTTTGTGGCATGGGGTTTCCCAGCCAGCGGGCCAGCAATAGCGGCCCGGCCATCCAGGCCACCGCCGCGGCCATCAATAACAAAAATATGCTGATGAATGTGCCGCGAATGTAATATCGTCGCACGGCCGCCGAATCGCCGGCCGCATGGGCCATCGCGGCCTTGGGCAACAATACCGCCGCCAGTCCACCCACCAACACCAGCAAGCCGGCGTCGATCTGCACCGCCGGCGCATAGGCCGACACAACCTGCGGACCTAGAAGTCGGTTGATCAGGATGTAATCGGTCGGGGCGTACAGATAGTCGGCCAGTTGCGCCAGAACCACCATCACACCAAACGCCACCAACATCCGAACGGTTTTCCAATCACCGCCGATGCCCGATGATGCGCGAGTCAATCGACCGGCGAAATACCAGCGTGCCGCCATCAGCAGCAATCCCGAACCGGCATAAATCGCCGCCACATGGTCAATCCGCGCTGAATGTTCATACACCGCCAACCCCACAACAATCGCCCATGCCGCTTCGGCCAGTGCGAGCAGGATGTTGTCCAGTGCGATGCGATGTTGAACCTGCAATACAGCCGATGCCGGATCGCCGCACAACCGAAACAAAATCCCCACGCCCATCCAGAAGGCCGTCATCGGGGCGATTTTCAGAAAATGTTCCGGAACCGCATGAATCGAATCGAATGCAAAGACATACGCCCCCAATAGCACCAATCCGACCCCCGCCCCCATTACAACCAGCCGCATTCCGCTGTTGAGAATCGCCCGATGTGAGGTGTGATCCCGTCTGGCCAACAGATGAATCATCGCCGGCGACAACCCCAGCATGGTGTAACTCAACAACCCGATCGTGCCGCGAATCAGTGCCAGCAGGCCAAAGGCGTATTCCCCCAATTCGCGATAGACAATGGCCGATACCGCCGCCCAACTTGCGATGCGCGTGGCGGATGCGACATACGCGCTGACCAGGTCGCGACGGAGTGTGCTTGGGGCGGATTCACTCATGCCGGTCGCCACTATAACGACGGGGCGGTGGTTGTGGTGGGTGGGGTGTGCTGTTGCTGTTGCTGTTGCTGTTGTCGACGAATCCGCTCTTCGCGAAGCCGATCAACCAATGGCCGTGTGGTCGGTTGTGTGGTGGTGGGAGGGGAAGGGTTGTGCAACTGGTGATACAGCCCCCAACCTGCCAGCACGACGAACAGGGACAAGGCGAACCAGAGGACCAGATAAGGACGATTCATGTATAAATCCAAATCAGGCGGCCGGGCGAAGGATTGCCGGTTCGGACTGCTCAGCCAAATGTTGCGATTGATCGAAAACCCGCCGGATCGACATCACGGCCAGGCTCGCCAGCAATGGCACCGTTAAATTCACCCGAAATTGTCCCGCAACCGAACTGTTGAACAACATCCAGACGCCGAGCATCACCCAATTGATATTCAACCATCGCTGGGAGCGATTTTCGCTTGCCAGCAGTGTGGCCGGGATCGCCAGCAGCAGCAAATCGTAATCGAAATAAAAGGGCATCAGCAGGGGGGAAGTCACAATCGTCGCGGCGATGATGCGGTCGAGTTGTAAGTTGTTCTGATTGCTATGGTTACGAAGATACCGCCAAAGGGTCAACCCCAACCCGCCAGAGAGCGTCAGGCCGCTGATTCCGGTCAGGATCGTCGTCAACGGCAACGCCTCGCCGGCCGACCGGCCTTGTAAGAGCAGTCGCCAAAAGGATTTAAGCGTCACATGGCGTTCCCACAGATAAGTGTTTTCCACCTGCATGAAGTGAATGTTTTGCGGCAACCGTTGCAAATAGTCGGCCGTGATGCCGGGCATGGTCAATAGTGGAATCAGCAGCAATGTCGTGCCGGCGATGGCGACACCCATAAAGGCCCGGCGGCCACGAGTCAGGATCAACACTGCCGCCAGGATCGCGCCCAGTTGAGGTTTGTAAAAGAGCAATCCGCAAATCAATCCCGCCCACAAACTCGGATCAGACCAGAACGATTGATCATTTCGGGGATGTTTTCGCCAGAAATGAACAACCAGACAAACCAACAGCAACGAACCACAGGTGTTTTGGGCATGGTTGAGGGCTTGCAGGCAGGGCATGGAGACAAGCACCAGCAGCGGGACCATCAATCGAGTGCCAAGTGTGGCATCGGCGGGCAACCATCGAACCAGCAGGAACAACGCCGTGGCAAGACAAAGGGCATTGAAGACCATCCAGACCGTTAAGGCGGCGTGGTATGGTAGCGCCGACAGCGGAGCAAAGACCCATGCGTAAAACGGTGGGTTCCAAAACGGGCCGAAACTTTGTCCGATCTCCAGATGCTCGGCGATTGCCAGTTGATGCTGAAAATCCCTGGCGGCATTGAGGTCATACAGACGGTCAAACTGCCCTTGCCTTGCAAATGTTCCTGCGGTGTAAAAAGCCAGAAAATCATGGCCGAGCATGTTGTTGGTGATGGATCGGTTGGCGGGCAATAACAAATTGCCGATCGCCAAAGTCAACAGAAACAGCGCCATCCCCCAGCCGGCGAGCCGTAAACGCTTTTGAAACAAGGAAATAGGGGATGAATGAGGATTCGGAGTGCCAATGGGAACCATGATGGTTTGTATCGGCCAGTTGGTGGGATTTTGTTTGTTGCGCGGGTTATCGGACCAAGACAATCTCAGCCCACCCCAAGGGCTTCGAGGGGAACATCGATGCGGTGGCCGGGCAGGATCAGGTCGGAGAGTTTGACCGCTTTGAGGAACCGCACCAGCCGATGATGCAACGCCTGCAACGGGGCCTGCACGGGGCATTCGCCGCTGATTCGACAACACCCATCCTCGCAATTGCTGTTGGATGTGCGGTTGGCGCAATCGATCAGTTGGATTTGACCATCCACCTGAATCACCAGGTCGTGAAGGGAATAGCGGTGAGGGTCGATGGCGATGCGATAACCACCTTTGATCCCGCGCGTGCTGGTCAGGATTTTGGATTGATGCAGCGATTTGAGGATGTTCATCAGGAGCGGCAACGGAAGATTGTGCGCGGCGGCGATCTCGCGTGCCGAAATAGTGCGGTCGGTCCGATTGGCCAGATAAGCCAGCGCGATCAGGGCGTAGTCGGTTTTTTTACTGAGACTCAGCATCAAAGCCGCTCCGACAGGGGCCATATAACTGTAGTATGGATGAGGAATTGAGGCAAACGCGGCTATTTTTTGCTGTGTACGGGTCTGCCCAAATCCCACGGACTTTGTAATATCGGGATGTAGTATGTCGTTGCGGACGTTTTCCATTCAGACGCTGGGATGCAAGGTCAACCAGTACGAATCCGAGCAGATCGCGGTGGTGCTGCGCGGGCGGGGGTTGGTGCAGGCCAGGGCGGCCGAGGCGGATTTGCGGATCGTCAACTCCTGCAGCGTGACCACCGAAGCGGCCGCCAAAAGCCGACAAATCAGCCGGCGGATGGTCAGCCTGCCGGTCTTGGGGATGAATAATCAATCACAGGAAATCTCGAATAATGGTGGCAACAGTCGGGTTATCGTGATGGGGTGTTGGGCCACCAGCAACCCGGATGACGCGGCGAATCTGCCCGGCGTTGATGCCATCTTGACGCATCACGACGATGTCGCCACACGATTGCATCAAATATTGGATGAATGGCTGGGGGATTCTTCCGTCAATCAGGCCGGAAATTGTACTTATGGAGATATCGGTCCGGGCACAACCCGATTGCCGCTACTGGATCAACATCAGCATTCCCAGCAGCGGGCATTTATTAAAATTCAGGATGGATGCGATGCCCACTGCACCTATTGCATCATCCCACGGCTGCGTCCAAACCTCTGGAGCAAGCCGGTTGATGATGTGGTAGAGGAAGCCACCCGGCTGGTGGCGTGTGGACACAAGGAGATCATCCTCAGCGGCATATTTTTGAGCGCCTACGGCCGCCAGACTGCCTTGCGACGCAGACAAACCAATTCCGATTTGCCATTGGGCGATCTCATCACGGCCATCTGTACGCGGGTTCCCGGCCTGTTGCGGCTGCGGCTCAGCAGTTTGGAACCAGGCGATTTGACCGATGAATTGATCGCGGTCATGCGCAGATACCCACAGATCGTGCCTCATTTTCATCTGCCGTTGCAAAGCGGGTCGGATCGGTTGTTGCGCCGGATGAATCGGCAATATGGACAAGGTGATTTTTTACAGATGGTCGATCGGGTGAATCAGGCGTTTGATCGACCGGCATTGACCACCGACATCATCGTCGGTTTTCCCGGCGAAACCGATGATGATTTCGATCAAACCCTACGGGTGGTGGACCGTGCGAAATTCATCCATGTTCACGCATTCCCCTTCTCCCCCCGCCCCGGCACGGCCGCGGCACGATGGACGGACGATTTTGTCCCCCCTCCCATTGCCCGGCAACGCCTCTCCATTTTGACCCAGTCCGCTGATTTTCATGGTTTTTCCTATCGCCGGCAGTTTCTGGGCCAGATGGTCGAATTGCTGGTTGAACAACCGCGTGATGATGTCTCGCAACGTCATGGCCGTTGCGAGCGATATTTTGAAGTTCATTTCGATTCACCCAACGTTCATCCCGGCCAGGCCGTGAAAGTTCGCATTGAAAATGTGACGACCGACCGAACCGAGGGGCGAATTGTCCATGTTCTGGATTAAATCAACAGATGACAGAACCGCGCGGAAACGTACATTGATGACCATGCGGTCAACGGTTTTGTTTTTGGTGGGGTTGATTCTGACGGCCGGTTGGATCGTCGGATGCAAGCAAAAACAGTCCCCCAAGCCCGTGGTTACGCTCTATACCAGCATTCCTGAGCCGGTCTCCTCGGTCATGGTAAACCTTTTTACCCGCCAGACGGGCATTGAGGTCCATGTGGTCCGCAAGCCCGATTCGACGGCCGATGTGTATTGGGAACAGGGTGTGTTCGAGATGATCGGCCGGGCCGATGCGGGGGCATTGGCGAAATATTCCTCGCCGTCCGCCGACGGTGTTTTGACGCGATATCGGGACTCACAAGGATTTTGGGCCGGCGCGGGGTTAAGGGCCAGGACAATCGCCTATCGGGCCGATGAGCGATGGACCCGGCCACCCCAGGGGGCGTGGGATTTGACCAACCTCGAATTCAAAGGTCGGCTGGTGATGGCCAAGCCGACGATTGGGTTGGGTGGCGGATACATTGCCGCGTTGTTTCAGTTGTGGGGCGATCAAAAAACCAGGGAATTTTTCGCCGCCTTGCACCGCAATGATATTCGACTGGTGGGCAATGACGCGGCCGTCGCGGACGATGTGGGGCGCGGGGCCTTTGTCGCCGGATTCACCAACAGCAACGATTGCGCCGTCATTCTGGCCGATGGCGGCAAACTCGAATCCTTGCTGCCTGACCAGAAGGAGATGGGGACGCTGGTTGTCCCGATCACTGTTGCGTTGGGGATCGGGGCGGATCAACAATTGCCGGCCAGGCAACTGGTGGATTATCTGTTGTCGCAGGAGATTGAACAGAAACTGATTCAGATGCACTACGCGGGTTGGTCCGCCCGACAGGAATCGGCGGATCTGAAAGCGATGGAGGTGGATTACCACCAACTGGCGAGCCAAATCCCAAAGGCAATCGCCGAATCAACCGCGATTCTGGAAGGGCGTTAAAACCTTTTCACAATTTGTTTTCACTTTTCCCGTTCCGGACTATCATCTTCGCATGGGCAAAACAGGCGAGAGTTCCAATCCGGATCAATCCGTTGAGCAACAATGCGAGGAATTTCGTCGCGATTACCATGCCGTGCGCGAACAGATCGCCAAAGTCATCGTCGGCCATGAACCGATCGTCGATGGTGTGCTGACCTGTTTGTTCGTCGGCGGCCACGCCCTTCTGGAAGGTGTGCCGGGACTGGGGAAAACCGCCCTGGTTCGCACGCTGGCGGCCGCGTTGAATCTCAAATTCAACCGCATCCAGTTCACCCCCGACCTGATGCCCGCCGATGTCATCGGCACCAATGTCATCACGGAAAACGAAGCCGGCCGGCGCGAATTTTCATTCATGCCCGGCCCGATCTTCTCCCAGATCGTGCTGGCCGATGAGATCAACCGCGCCACCCCCAAAACCCAATCCGCCCTGCTGGAGGCGATGCAGGAAAAGCAGGTCACCGCCGGCGGTAAAATCCGCAGGCTCGAAGAACCCTTCTTCGTCATGGCCACGCAAAACCCGCTGGAACAGGAAGGGACATATCCCCTCCCCGAAGCACAGCTCGACCGCTTTTTCTTCAAGCTGCTGGTGCAATATTCCGGCCGGGAGGAACTGAAGGAAATCCTCGACCGAACCACCGCCAATCATAAAATCGAAGTTCAACCGGTGCTGGATTCACACCGAATCCTGTTCCATCAGGAACTGGTCAAACGGGTGGTCATCGCCCCCCATGTGCAGGATTACGCCATTCGCTGCGTCCTGGCGACCCATCCACAGGGAATCTTCGCCGTGCCGATGGTCAATCAGTACTTGCGATTCGGTGCCAGCCCCCGCGCCGCACAGGCGATCACACTGGCCTCAAAGGTGCGTGCCCTGCTGGATGGCCGATTCCATGTCAGTTTTCAGGACATCAAGGAGGTGGCCACCCCTGCCATGCGACATCGGGTGATCCTTAATTTTGAGGCCGAGGCCGAGGGAATTTCAACGGATCGAATTTTGGAGACGGTTCTGGCGGAAACGCCACAGACTATGGATCGTCAAACCCCATAAAATCGTGCGCATCGAAATTCCCCAAAATGTCGGCAAGGTTCGCGTGGCCATGGGGCTTGGCGGCAAATACGTCGTCTGGAACGGCAAGCAGGGGAAACACGAATTTTCCATCACCTGTCGCAACCGCAAGGAGGCGCAGGAGCTGGCCGAGAAAATCAACAAAAAGCGGCATACGGGAGAGATTGAAGTTTAGTTGGATGGATTCGGAGACCATGACAGAAATTTTATGGATTGAGCCTTAATTCCCTCTCCCTGTACGCAGGGAGAGGGTTAGGGAGAGGGTTCTTATTTCCATCACGAAAAACCCTCTCCCCCAGCCCTCTCCCTGGGTACAGGGAGAGGGAGTGGGTTCGTGTACGGCCATATGACATTACAAGAGACCCCAAACCCGATCCGGCTTCTCGATCCGGCTTTCATGGCCCGGCTGGATCAACTTGACCTGGTGTCGCGAAAACTGTTGGCCGGAAAATTGAAAGGAGAACGTCGTGGCAAACGCCGGGGTCATAGCGTTGAATTTGCCGATTATCGAAACTACGTCGTCGGGGATGACCTGCGTTTCATCGATTGGAACGTCTATGCCCGCCTCGAACGCCTATTTCTGAAACTCTTTCTCGAAGAAGAAGACCTCGCCCTGTACATTCTGGTGGATGTCAGCAAAAGCTGCGACTACGGCACACCCAACAAGGCCCATTACATCAAGCAGGTTGCCGCCGCGTTGGGTTACATTGGGCTGGTCAATTACAACCGCGTGATGTTGGCCGCGATGTCCGACCGGATCGTCGCCCAAACCGGCAATCTGCGCGGCCGACAGCGCGTGCCGCAAATGATCGATTTCCTCACCCGGCTCGAACCGGCCGGTTCGAGCCGATTCGCCGAATCGGCCCGGCGTTTCGCCCTCTCCCACCGATCCAAAGGGATCTGCGTCATCCTCTCCGACTTTTTTGACAAGGAAGGTTACGAATCAGGCCTGCGCTACCTGAGCGGCGGAAATTACGACCTGTTCGCCATCCAAGTCCTCAGCCCACAGGAGATTGACCCCGACCTGCAAGGGGACTTGAAACTCAAGGACATGGAAGATGGCGACCTGGCCGAAGTCTCCATTACCCAACCCCTTATCAAAAAATACAAATCCAACCTCGATGCCTATCGCCTGGGATTAAAGCAATATCTCTCCCGCCGGGGGGGCAATTACCTGTTCACCAGCACCGCCATCCCCTTTGACACGCTCGTGCTGAATTATCTGCGCCAGCGAAGGTTGCTTGGATGAAAAATGAGCGTTAAGGCGTCACTTCAAAATGGGAAGTTACGCACGCTCTTTTTCCAGTAACAGGCAGGTTTTACGGCATGAGTTGTGAGCGAAACGCATCGGCGGGGAAATATCGTCCGATGGCGGCGGGGGTGTTGGTCTGATCCACCCAGGTGACCTGTTCGGCCGGTATGCGGAACCGCGCCTGTAGGGTGCTGACCAGTTGGTTAAGCCTTCGCATCTGGGTGGCGGTGGGGACGGCATGGTCGAAATCGCCCACAAGGCAGATGCTGATGCAGGCGGGGTCGATCCCTTTGGCGCCGGGTGGCGGGGCGGCGGGGGATTGCAGATTCCAACGTTGGCTCAATTGGATTTCCCCATCGATACATCCCGAGCCATTGCCGATCAGAAAATGGTCACTTAAACCGCCGGTGTTGTGGCCGAGCGTCAGGGCGTTGCCGGCGGGGGTGCGGCTGTGGTGAATGTAAATGTAGCGCCAAACACCCGGTTTGGGAGAGACTTTGGTGTCAAAAATGGTGTCGAGCTGGCTGCCCGAATCGGTTGCGAAGAGGTTGCTCGCCTGATCGGGGGTCAAAGGGGCCGGGGCCAGCGTCATCAATAATATGCTGGTCAGGCACAACACACCCATCAAACTGCTGAATACCACGACGGTTCTGCGGGAACGTTTCACAGCGACTGCCCTGCTGATTGACCCATGAGAGGCTCCTGGGGTTTTACGTCCAATAAAAGCGGCCCGGCCTTCTCTGTAACAGTCATCGTCATGCCAAGGCCGGTTGTATCAGAATTTTTTTCAAAATCTAACCCTCAAGTGGCAAAAAATGTTCTAAAGCCGGTCGTATCAACGACATAAGCCCAATAAGAGTTCCGCTTTATCGAACTTAACCTAGGCTCTACCTGAGAACTCCGGCGGCCCACGACGGCATCAAATCGGCTTGGCCGCGAGGCGGAACCGCGAAAACCGGCTCTTGATGAGCCATTGAGCGGTTCCAACGAAGCGGACGAGCCGATTTCATGCCGCCTTCGGTGGACCGCAAACAGGCCGTTGGCGTCGTTGCGGCTCCTCGCTGTAGTATACCAAATACTGCTTCGTCGCCGACGCCTAGCCACCGGCCTGTTTGCGGTCCATCGTGGGCCACCGGAGTTTTCAGGCAGAGCCTAACTCGTCGCCATTACAAGTGGCCCGGGGGCTGCCTGAAAATAAGGTAAACGATGGCCGCGAACAGGACCAAAATCAGGATGGCCACGATGATCAGCAGGGGGTTGTAATTGCGGGATCGGGGTTCGGGTGGTGGAGGTGGTGGGGCCTCGGATCGACTGGAAAGGGTGCCGCTGCTGCCGGTGACGGCATCCGCCAGGTCATCCATCCCGCTGCCGGCGGCGTTGGAGCGGGATTTTCGCTGGTAGAGGGTCTTGGGTTGCTTGAGTGCCTCAGCCGGGTCGATTTTATGACCCGGTTTGGGTTTCAGGTGGGAGGGGACGGTCTGGATCGTTCCACAGTGTTGGCATCGACAGACCCCGCCGGCAAAGGCATCGTCAATCGTGAGCAAGGTTTTGCAATGGGTGCAAGTCAGACGGATCATGGTTGCCAGAGGTAGTAAAAACCGGGTGGGAGCGACAATTGGGCGACGGGCAGTTCAAGATGCAGGGTATTGGCTTGTGGCGGCTCGGCCGGCTCGCTGGCATAAATCGAGCCGCGATAACCGTAAGGGCGTTTGTACATCACGATGGCGGCGTTTGAGCAATGGGCCATGGATTGTGCCAGCGCCAGGGCGTCCGGCAGCAGGCCAACCTGATCGGCCAGACCCAGTTCCACCGCACGGGTTCCGCTGAAGACCCGGCCATCGGTGACCAGTTTCAGGGTCTGTTCATCCTTGATGTGTCGATTGCTCTGCACGATGTGGATGAAGCGGTGGTAATACTCATCGACCATCGCCTGCATGACGGCGCGTTCTTCATCGCTGAGATGATGAAACGGTGACGCCAGGTCTTTCAATGGGGCGGATTTGATCGCCACGGAACGGATGCCCAGTTTGGCCATCCCATCGGAGACATCGAAGGTGTTGAAGATGACGCCGATGGAACCGATGACGCTGGTGGGGTGGGCGACGATCTTGTCGGCGGCGCAGGCGATGTAATAGGCACCCGATGCGGTGATATCCTGTGCGGAGGCGATCACCGGCTTGTGGGTGGCGGATCGGAATTTTTCGACCATCTGATACATCGTGTCCGATGCGGTGACGGTTCCGCCGGGGGAGTTGATGCGCAAAACCACCGCCTTGACCGAATCATCCTCGGCGGCGCGGGCCAGTTGCTGGGTAAAGAGACTGAGGGCGTTTTCGGTCGGCTGCATGAACCCGCCGGTGCGGGCGTTGGCGAGGATTCCCTCAACTTCGATGATCGCCACCTTGGGGGGTGACCAGCCGCTCCCTTTGGCGACGGTGACTTCCTCGATCTGGCTGGTGTTGGCCACCGGCGTGATGAGAAAACTCGGCGTGCCGCAGCCGACCAGCAAGCCGGTGAGAATCATCAGCGAGGCAAACAGGAGATTTCGCATAATCGGGAAGGTAGCCTTTTGGACAGATCAGTTCAATCGCGTGTTTTTAGAGCGATTGGTGCCTAAGATACTCATCATCCGCACATGGGTTCATCAACCAACGATAATTTCGGCACAAAATCATCCGAAGAAGATATATTGCCGGAGGGGCTGCGCGGCCGGGTGAATGGGGAATTGGCTGGCCAGTCGGTTGTTGCGTGGTCGGCGTTCGATCTGGATCAACACAATAAATACCACGAACAACATGTTGTTTTAACGGAACAAAAACTGGTTGTGTTGGATGAATCGGCGGCGCAGTCTTTCGATGTCAGTCGTATTGATGAGGCGAAGATTGTCGAGGGGCTGGGGGTGGACCGGCTGCTGGTTGTTGCAGGCGGAGAGGTGGCTCTCGATCTGCATTATACGAGGCGCAATCGGCGGGGGATGGTTCGGCTGCATCGCAAGCTGGAACGGCGCCTGCCGGGCAAGGCGGCCACGGAACGTCCGCCGGAATGGCTGGAGGCCGCCGAACGTCAGGCCGAGCGCGGCGAAATCTGCGAAAAATGTGGCCAACAGATTCCCGCCTATGCCGAGGGGGTCTGTCCGCAATGTCTGCACAAACGTCGAATCTTATGGCGATTGATGGACATCGCCCGGCCGTATCGGATGCGAATCTGGGTGGCGTTGTTTTTCACATTGTGTGCCACCGCTCTACAGGTGGTGCCGGGGCCGTTGAACAAACGGATGATCGATCAGGCGTTGGCGCCCAACATGACACTGACCGGCCACCAACGCTGGATGAATCTGCTGCTGTGGGGCGGGTTGATGATCGCCGCGGTCATCGGGGCCGAGATCATCAACGGAATCCGCCTGCGGATATTGGCGATGGTGGGCACATCGGTCACCGGTGATCTTCGACATTCCGTCTATGCCCACCTGCACGAGCTGAGCCTTCGATTTTTCGCCAAACGGCGAACGGGCAGCCTGATCACCCGCGTCACCAACGACACCGACCGGTTGTGGGATTTCATCGTCTTCGGATCGGTCAACCTGATCCGTGATGTGATGCTGATCGTGTTGATCGCGATGGTGATGTTCTGGATGAATTGGAAACTGGCGCTGGTGGCGCTGGTTCCGCTGCCGCCGCTGGCGTGGCTGACCTATTGGCGCGGGATGACGATGCAGCGGATGTTCGGTCGGCTGTGGACCTATTGGTCGCGCATGACGGCCGTGGTGGGGGATGCCCTGCCGGGGGTGCGGGTGGTCAAGGCGTTCGCCAACGAAAGGCGGGAAATCAGCCGATTTGACCGGCGCAGCGATGAATTCACTGAAAAAGAACAGGAAGTGAACAAGGTCTGGACGCAGTTGCAGCCGTTGATCAGCGGCATGATGCGGCTGGGTGGGATGTTTGTCTGGATCGTCGGCGGTTGGTGGCTGATTCATTATCCCGGCGATGACAACACCCTGGGAACACTGGTGGCCTTCAATTTCTACCTGTGGCTGTTCTATCAACCCTTGATGGAGCTGGCCAACAGCAATCGCATGGTGACGCGCGCCGCCACCAGCGCGCAGAGGGTTTTTGAAGTATTGGATATGCCGCCGGAGATTTATTCGCGCGCCGGGGCGATCACCAAAGATCGACTGGAAGGGGAGGTTGAGTTCAAACAGGTGTCGTTCAGCTATGAAGGGGCGCAGCCGGCGTTGCGCGAGGTGTCGATGTCAGCCCGCACCGGCGAGATGATCGGCCTGTGCGGCCCCAGCGGCGCGGGCAAAAGCACCTTCGTGAACCTGATCTGCCGGTTTTACGATGCCACCGATGGGCAAATCCTGATCGACGGTGTGGATGTGCGTGATTACGACATTCAATGGCTGCGAAGGCAGATCGGCGTGGTATTGCAGGAGCCATATCTCTTTCATGGCACGGTGGCGGACAACATTCGTTACGGCAACGCCGACGCGAGCGAAGGACAGGTGATCGCCTCAGCCCGCGCGGCCAACGCGCACGATTTTATCGTCGGTTTCCCCGATGGTTATGACACGATGGTCGGCGAACGGGGCCAGTCCCTCTCCGGCGGCGAACGCCAGCGGATCAGCATCGCACGGGCGATTTTGCACAACCCGCGAATCCTGATTTTGGATGAGGCAACCTCATCGGTCGATTCGGAGACCGAAAAACAGATTCAAGAGGCGCTGGACCGACTGGTGGAAGGGAGGACGACTTTCGCCATCGCCCACCGGTTAAGCACACTCCAAGCGGCCGACCGGCTGATCGTTCTCGAACATGGCCGGATTGTTGAACAGGGAACGCACGCGGAACTGGTGAACCGTGAAAATGGCGTCTACGCCCGGCTGCATCGCACACAAGTCGAGCTGAATGCCACAGTTGCGATTCGGTAAGCCCTCAAGCGGCGTGAATCATGGCTTGTTCGGGCAGCCGCTGACATTGCAGGCAGAGGGCCAGAAAAATATGGCGGAGGCGTTCGAGAGGGGTGTTTTCAAAAAATTCCGGCGTGAAATCCAAGGGAAAATTGGCCTGATAGGAATGGAATTGATCGATCAGGGCGTCCCGGTCCAAAGCGGAGACGAGGCAGATGAGTTCTTCGAGTTGCCCGGACTTGAACATCCCAATCTCCTCTCACAACCTTCTTCCGCAAGTCTATTTATTAGACGATGGAAACGGAAAAAAGTTTGTCCGTCGCCGCGGCTTTTATCACATGAAAAAGTCGATCAGCGATCCTTTATGAATGATATCGGGCGGACGATGAACAACCTTTATCTTTGGGCCGGCCGATTGTTCATGATGAATCGGCGGCAACTTTTTCCAGACCGGTGGAATCGGTGAAAAGGGTTTGCAAGGAGGCGGCAGCGGGGCGGCCGGTGGCGGCGCGGGAGCGGTGTCGGGCGTGGGATGATAGACCAGCCGTGGTTCGATCCGTGGTGTAGGGTGATACACCATCCGCGGCTCGATGCGCGGGGTGGGGTGCAGGTGCTGTCGCGGCTCGTAAATGGCGGCGGGGGTTTGTACAACCGGCAGGCCGCCAGTGCTTTGGCCGGCCGGCTGCATGGCCTGACGAAGCATCTGGATCAGCTTCAGATCCAATGCCGCGGTGAGGAGCGAGATTTCTGCCGGCAGGCTCACATGCCAACGAAAGCAAATCGTGGGCGGCGACGGTGACGGCGGGGCGGCCAATGCCTAAAATCAGGCAGAATGGCTTGGAAACGCTGGAAATTGAGAAATAATTGGACGAACGACAAGGTGTTCGGGTTATGCCGGATGATGCCTGTGGGCAACATGAACAACTTAAAGCTGTTGACGTGGAACAACACGGCGGGCGGTCGAATTTGATGCGTAGCGATGAACTGGACTTTGAATTGCCCGCCGATCTGATCGCGCAGACGCCATCGGCCAACCGCGCGGAATCACGGCTGCTCCATTACGCGCGCCACGACCGGAGCGTGCGGCATCGGACATTCTCGGACCTGGCGGGGTTGTTGCGGAAGGGGGATTTGCTGGTTTTCAACGATGCGAAGGTGATGGCGGCGCGGCTTGCGTTGCGAAAAATCACCGGCGGGCGGGTGGAAGGGTTGTTTTTGGCCCAATCCCGGCCGGGCGTGTGGCGGGTAATGCTCAAAAATATCGGACCCGTGCGCCCTGATTTGGTTCTGTATTTCGCCGATGAGCCTCAACTCACCGCCAAGGTGGTGGCAAAGGAGGGAGATCAGTATTGGATGGAATTGTCCAGCATGGAGCCGGCCGGGGCAATACTGGAACGCGTGGGGAGAATGCCGCTGCCTCCGTATATTCGACGTGAAAAGGAACACGATCCACGCGATGAGGAGGACCGCAGGCGATACCAGACGGTCTATGCCGCACATGGGGGAAGCATTGCCGCGCCGACGGCCGGGCTGCATTTTACCCCTGAATTGATGGCAAAATTGGATGAGGCCGGTGTCGGATGTGCTTTTGTCACGCTGCATGTGGGGTTGGGGACGTTCAAACCGGTGACGGCGGAGCGATTGTCCGAGCATATCATGCACGTTGAATCGTATGAATTGCCTCAACAGACGGCCGATTTGCTCAATTTGGCCAAACAGGATGGCCGGCGGATCATTGCGGTTGGAACAACCAGTGCGCGGGTTTTGGAGAGCCAATTGGGGGATAAATTCGTCGCAACTACCGGTGAAACCAGTATTTTCATCCATCCACCCTACAATTGGCGGCATTTGGGGGGACTGATTACCAATTTTCACCTCCCCCGCAGCACCCTGATCGCCCTGGTGGCGGCGATGGTGGGGCTGGATGAGCAGCGAAGGATCTATCGCGAGGCGATTGAACAACGGTATCGTTTCTTCAGTTATGGGGATGTGATGTTGATTGAATGATCGAAATTCCAGATATTAATAAATGTTCTTTTGTTGGACTTGACAGGGATTGGAAGGCGGCTACACTTGCCCGACTCCACGTCCGCCGGCGTGGGGTTGTTTATTGTTGAGTCCGGCGGGTGGCGAGGCTACAGGAATCGTAAAATATGACGGGCGATCGGATCAGGATTCGGATGGAGGCGTACGATCATCGGGCGCTTGATGCGTCTGCGAAGGACATTGTTGATCACGCCAAGCGAACCAACGCCCGCGTCTGTGGTCCGATTCCGGTTCCAACCCGCATCGAGCGGTACACGGTTCTGCGTAGCCCGCACATTGACAAGAAGTCGCGCGAGCAGTTTGAGATGCGCACGCACAAGCGCGTGATCGACATCTATGAACCGACGGCGCGAACGGTCGAGGCCCTCAATCGCCTGGTGGTGCCGGCCGGTGTGTTTGTGAAGATCAAGGCGTAACTTTTTGCGTATAGCTTAATGCCCCTGCCATAAGGGGCATTTGATTAAAAAGTGTACCGGACGGTGGGGTTCATCCAAGAACCCGTTTGCCCCCAAAAGGGCCACACGTCACGGAGATGTATTGTCGCCAGGATTTGGCGAAGACTCTGACAGGAGCGGGCAAGAGAGCGAGCTGGTTGTTTGGCTTGTTCTCCTCTGCCTGATTGTGATGACGCCAGCATTGCTTGGTAAAAAGATCGGAATGACCCGAATTTACGACGAGAAGGGCACGATTGTGCCGGTGACGGTCGTACAAGCCGGGCCGTGCGCCGTGACGCAGGTCAAGACGGCCGAGTCGGATGGCTACAATGCCGTCCAGCTTGGTTTTGACGAGATCAAGGCCAAATTCAGCACCTTTCCGCTGATTGGTCATGCCGCCAAGGCCGGGGTGGGGCCGCTGAGGCATTTCCGGGAAATCAAACTTAAAGAACCGACAACGCTGGCGGCCGGGGCCACTGTCAACGTGGAATTGTTCAACGAGGTCAAATTCGTTGATGTCATCGGCACCAGCAAGGGCAAAGGAACCGCCGGCGTGATGAAACGCCATCACTTTGGCGGTCAGCCGGCCTCGCACGGCACGGAGCGCAAGCACCGTTCGCCCGGTTCGCTGGCTTCCCGCGCCACCTGGCGCGGCCAGAGCGGCAAGCCCAAAAAGGGCGTTCGCATGGCCGGCCACATGGGCATGGACCAGGTGACGACGCGTAATCACCCGTTGGTGAAAGTGGATGCGGCCCAAAACCTGTTGTTGATCAAAGGAGCCTTGCCGGGACCAAACGGCGGGCTTCTTTTTGTTCGTAAAAGCGTGACCGCGCGGGCGGTTGGCGGCGGGCAGGCCTGATAGCACTGATTATTGAAAGCGACGATCATGATCGACGTTCCGATCTACAACCAGAGCGGCCAGGAGAGTGAAAAGCTCCAGGTGGATGAGGCCAAGCTCGGCGGCAAGGTCAACAAGGCGCTGCTCAAGCAGGCCTTGGTGATGTACCACGCCAACCAGCGCCAGGGCACGGTTCAGACGCTGGCCCGCGGCGAGGTGGCCGGTTCCACCCGCAAGATGTTCCGCCAGAAGGGGACGGGCAACGCCCGCACCGGCGGAATCCGCAACCCGATCAAAAAGGGCGGCGGTCACGCCAAGCAGAAACGTCCCAAGGATTGGCGTCAGGCGATGCCCAAGAAGGCCCGCCGGCTGGCCCGCGATCACGCGGTGCTGTCGAAGATCCAAAGCCAGGACCTGCGTGTGGTGGACCAGATCGCACTGGCCGAACCCAAGACCAAGCTGGTAGCGCAGATGTTCAAGGCGCTTGGGATCGACCGAAGCTGTCTGCTGGCGCTGCCGCAGACGGATGCGACGATCATGCGGTCGGCGCGGAACATGCAGCGGACGACCCTGACGACGGTGGATCAGCTCAATGCGTGGGACATTCTGCGGAATCGCACGCTGTTGATGACCAAGGATGCCTTGCAGAAACTGCTGGCTTAAGCGGAAATCACCATGGATAACATTAACATCATCATCAAGCCGCTGATCACGGAAAAAAGTACGCATCAGCAGAACACGCGCAACTCGTATACGTTTCAGGTTCATCCTGATGCGAACAAGGACCAGATCAAGTGCGCGGTGGAAAAGCTGTACGAGGTGAAGGTGGTGGACGTGCGGACGCAAAACCGCAAGGGCAAGCCCCGGCGGACGCGATATGGCGTCTCCACGACCAGCGGCTGGAAACGCGCCATCGTGGTGTTGGACGAAAATTCTCGCATCGAGTTGTTCTAGGAAATCGAGAGAACCATGCCGATTAAATTTTACAATCCAACTTCGGCCGGCCGGCGTGATGCGTCGGTGCTGGATTACAAGGCCGTCCTGACCAAGTTCAAGCCGGAACGCTCGTTGACGGTCGGCCAACGCCGCGCCAACGGCCGCAACCACCATGGCGTTATCACCGCCAAGCACCGTGGCGGCGGCAACAAGCGGCTCTATCGGCTGATCGATTTCAAACGACAGAAGGACGATGTCACCGCAACCGTGCAGGCGATCGAATACGATCCCAATCGCAGTTGCCACATCGCCCTGATCCAGTATCAGGATGGCCAGAAATCGTACATTCTCGCCCCGGCGGGCCTGAAGGTGGGGGCGACCGTGCAGAGCGGGCAGTCGGTGCCGCCTGAAATCGGCAACACGATGCCGCTGAGCGCGATTCCCGGCGGTCTGGAAATCCACAACATCGAACTGAACCCCGGCCAGGGTGGCAAATTGATCCGCAGCGCCGGCGGCGTGGGCCGACTGGGCGCCAAAGAGGGTGAATGGGCGGTGGTGATTCTTCCCTCCGGCGAAATGCGCCGGGTGAAGAGTGCCTGCCGGGCAACGATTGGCCAGCTTGGCAATCTGGACTGGATCAACGTGAGCATCGGCAAGGCCGGCCGCAGCCGCCACATGGGCATCCGCCCACACACGCGGGCCAAGGCGATGAACCCGATCGACCATCCGATGGGTGGTGGTGAAGGCCGAGCCAACGGCGGACGCCATCCCTGCTCCAAGACGGGCGTGCCGTCAAAGGGTGGCATCACCCGCAACCCGCGCAAGAACAGCGAGAAGCTGATCCTGCGTCGGCGCAAGTTCGGCCTGCACCAGCAGCGGCCGCAGACGGTAAACGTGTAATCTCGAGAATTGACACTCGAAACCTGAGACGAGAACTATGAGTCGAAGTTCAAAAAAAGGCCCTTTCGTCAACGAGAAGTTGTTCCGGAAGGTCACCAAGCTGAACGATAACCGCTCCAAACAGCCCATCAAGACCTGGGCGCGGGCGTGCACCATCATTCCGGAATTCGTGGGCCATACGTTTGAGGTTCACAACGGAAACAAATTCCTGCGCGTGTTCGTGCAGGAGGACATGGTGGGGCACAAGTTGGGCGAATTCGCCCCCACGCGGACGTTTAGAGGTCACAGCGGCCGCAAGGCCGCGACGCCGGGCGCGGCGTAATGCGGTAAATGAGGATCGAGCAATGATAAGCGAAGCGAAACATCGATTTGCCCGCATCTCGCCGCGAAAAGCGCGGCTGGTGATGGGTCTGATCCGCGGGCGGGACGTGGATGATGCCCTAACGCTGCTGCGTTTCAGCAAGCAGCGGGCGAGCGTGATGATCGAGAAGGTGGTCCGTTCGGCCGTGGCCAACGCCAACGAACAGGATGTACCCTCCCGCAACACGCTGTATGTCTCGAGCGCATGGGTGGATCCGGGTCCGGTGATCAAGCGGTTTCAACCCAAGGATCGCGGCAAGGCCTATTCGATCAAGAAGCGAACCAGCCACCTGGTGGTGACGTTGGACGAGAGAGAATAATTACAGGAACGACACTGGGACGAGACTAGGGACGACACAATGGGTCAAAAGGTCAATCCAACAGGTTTTCGAACGGGCATCACGGAAGACTGGAAAAGCCGTTGGTACGCCCCAAAGGCGGCATACGGCGACTTCCTGGTCGAGGACCACAAGGTGCGCCGAACAATCGATCAGAAGCTCAATCGCCGACCGCCATTCGCGGCCGTCAGCGACATCCTGATCGAGCGGACGCGCGAAGAAGTGACGATCACGCTCAAGACCGCCCGCCCCGGCTTGGTGATCGGCCCCAAAGGGGCCGAAGTCGACAAGCTGCGTGAGGAACTGGAAGACCTGATCAAGCGCAAAGTCGCCCCGATCAAGGTGATCGAGATCAAAAACCCGGACCTCAACGCCCAACTGGTGGCCGAGGCGATTGCCGAGCAGTTGAAAAAACGAGCCAGTTTCCGCCGCGTGCTCAAGCAGCGGATGGACGCGACGATGCAGGCGGGCGCCAAGGGCATCCGCATCGCGGTCAGCGGCCGACTGGGCGGGGCCGAAATCGCCCGCAGTGAAAAGGCGACGACCGGCTCGGTGCCGCTGACGACCCTGCAGGCGGATGTGAATTACGGCTACGCGATCGCGTTCACGACCTACGGGACCATCGGGGTCAAGACGTGGATTTATCGCGGGATGTATGGTGAGGAAATCGCCGACACGGATGTGCGGCCCGGCGGCGGACCCCGCCGCGGACGAAGGTAAATGGATTTTAGATTTTTGATTTTGGATTTTCGATTGAAAAAGTTGATTTGCGGATGATGGACGATTGGCAGCGGCCAAAATCGAAAATCAATAATCGCAAATCAAAAATCAGGTAGGTGTTTTATGCCCATGATGCCAAAGCGGGTGAAGTTCCGCAAAAGCCAGCGCGGGAAGATGAAAGGGAACGCGACCCGCGGCAATACCGTGGCGTTCGGCGAATATGGATTGCAGTCGCTGGAACCCGCGTGGATCACCGCCCGGCAGATCGAGGCCGGCCGCGTGGCGTGCAGCCACTTTCTGCGTCGCGAAGGGCGCGTCTTCATCCGGATTTTCCCGCACAAGCCGGTCTCCGGCAAACCGCTGGAAACCCGCATGGGCAAGGGCAAGGGCGAGCCGGAATACTGGGTCTCGGTGGTGAAACCGGGACAGATGTTGTTTGAAATCACCGGCGTCGATGAGCCGACGGCCAAGCGGGCCTTGGCCCGCGTCGCCCACAAGATGCCGGTATCGACCCGGTTTGTGCAGCGCCGTCATGCGGTGGCATAAGAATAGTAAAACTGGAAGCAGGGAATCATGACGATTCAGGAAATACGCGACAAGGAAACGGATCATCTCCGCAACGAACTGACCGAGCGGCAGAAGCATCTGTTTGACCTGCGCACCCAGGCCGTGACGGAGAAGCTGGAAGACCCCAGCCAGCTCCACAAGACCCGCAAGGAAATCGCCCGGATGAAAACCGTGCTGCGTCAGCGTGAGCTGGAAGCCGCCAAGGCCACCGGCAGTAATTAGCAAAGAGGATGGCGGCAGCAATGTCCGCCGTGAAGAACATGGCAGAATCAAACACAGCCGTTGCCGAACGACCGCTGCTTCGCACCATCCAGGGCGTGGTGGCGTCCGACAAGGCCGACAAAACGATCAAGGTCGTGGTGGAATACCAGACCCGCCATCCCAAGTATGGCAAGTATCTCAACCGTCGCACCGTGCTTCACGCCCATGATGAGAAGAACGAAGCGGGCGAGGGAGACACGGTGGAGATCGCTGAGTGCCGGCCGTTGAGCAAGACCAAGCACCACCGCCTGTTGCGGATCATTCAGCGGGCGCCCGAACGGGCGGTGCAGGTGTCGGCCGAGGAAGTGATGACAGGAAAGGCGCCGGAACAACGATAGGACGAAATTTTTGATTATGGATTTCTGATTTGTGATTGGGAGCCGGCGGTTCGGCGGCTTGATCAAAAATCGACAATCTGAATCGAAAATGGAGCGAAGCGACAATGATTCAACAACAGACTTATCTCGACATTGCCGACAACACCGGCGCCAAGCAGGCGATGTGCATCAAGGTGCTGCGGGGCAGCAGCAGCAGCGGCAAATTCAAGCGCCGCACCGCCAACGTGGGCGATGTCATCATCTGCGCCGTGAAAAAGGCGATCCCCGCCGGCGATGTCAAGCAGGGCGAGATCATCCGCTGCGTGGTCGTCCGCACCAGGCAGCCGACCCGCCGCAGCGACGGCAGCTATGTGCGATTCGACCGCAACGCCGCGGTGGTGATCGACAAGGAAAACAATCCGCGCGGCACGCGCATCTTCGGGGCCGTCGCCCGCGAACTGCGTGAAAAGAATTTTATGAAGATCGTCTCGCTGGCCAGCGAAGTGGTTTAAGAAGTTTGAGAAGAACATGGCACGACACATAAAAACAGGCGATACGGTGATGGTGGTCGCGGGGGCCGACAAGGGCAAGACCGGCAAGGTGTTGCGCATGTTGACCAGCCAGGACCGCGTGGTGGTCGAGGGCATCAACCGCGTGTGGAAACACGTTCGCCCCTCGCAACGCAACCCCCAGGGCGGACGCATCCAGAAGGATGCCCCGATTCACCTGAGCAACGTCATGCCGCTCGACCCGGCCAGCGGCAAAGGGACGCGGGTTCGGTTTGCGGAACGAGCCGGCCGAAAGCATCGCATCGCGGTGCGCGGCGGTACCGACCTTGGCCCCACCGGCAAGAAGTAAGAGGCTTTTATGTCAGAGCAGGAAAAACAGGACAAGAAAAAGCAATCACAGGCCCCCAAGGGCGGCGCGGACAAAAAAGCCCGCAAACCCAAGGCAGGCCCCACAGCCGAGCTGGACACGGCCGGCGCCGATGAGCCTCAGCAGCCCGCGCCAACCCCGCGCATGCTCGAACGCTATCGCGCCCAGATCGTCCCGGCGCTGCAGCAGCAACTGGGTCTGAAAAATGTCATGGCCGTCCCTCGGCTGGAGAAGATTGTCATCTCCATGGGCCTGGGCAAGGCCGTCACCAGCGGCGAAAAGGGCAAGCTGGAACAGGCCGAAAAGGAACTGGCGGTCATCGCCGGACAGCGTCCGGTCCGTTGCAAGGCCAAAAAGAGCGTCGCGAACTTCAAGGTTCGCGAAGGCCAGGAAACCGGCCTCAAGGTCACGCTTCGCGGCGGTCGGATGTATGAATTCCTCGACCGGCTAATCGCCCTGGCGATCCCCCGCGTCAAGGACTTCCGCGGCCTGGACCCCAAGGGTTTTGACAAGGCCGGCAACTACAACTTCGGCTTTAACGAACAGAGCGTTTTCCCGGAAGTGGACGTGGCAACCGTCACGTTCCAGCAGGGCATGAACATCACGATGGTCACCACCGCGCGATCCATAGAACATGGCCGCGAACTGCTCAAGCAGTTTGGGATGCCCTTCCGTGATGAAAGTAAAAAGGATTAGTGGTCTCAACCGAGCAGGAACCGATTTATGGCGACAAAAGCCTGGGTCAACAAGCAAAAACGACGTGAAGAGCTGGTGCAGCGATTCGCGGAAGTGCGGCGCAAACTCAAAAAGGAGCGGAATTTCGCCGCCCTGGCCAACCTTCCGCGCGATTCCAGCCCCACCCGCTCGCACAACCGCTGCCAGCTCACCGGCCGGTCGCGCGGCGTGCTGCGAAAGTTCAAGGTGTCCCGCATCATGCTCCGCGAGCTGGCGCTGGCGGGCAAGATTCCCGGCTTGAAAAAAGCCAGTTGGTAACGATTTAGAAGAGTGAACAGTACGAATTTTACGGGGCCTCGACGTTGAGACCCTTCTGGAGACGGACGTAGCGATGAACAACCAAGATCCCATCGCCGACATGCTGACCCGCATCCGAAACGCCAACCGCGTCGGACGCCGAATGGTCCTCATTCCCAAGAGCAAAATCTGCTCGGGCATCGCGCAGGTGCTCAAGGATGAGGGCTTCGTGGAAGAAGTGGACCTGATCGATGATCAGGGCCAGGGCCAGATCCGTATCAAGCTCAAATACGAGATGAACGGCGGCAAAGTCATTCACACCATCGACCGCCAAAGCAAGCCGGGCCGTCGGTTGTACAACAAGGTGCAGGAACTCCCTTCCGTGCTCAGCGGCATGGGCATCGCGGTGGTCAGCACCAGCAAGGGTGTGATGAGCGACCGGCGGGCGCGTGAAAACAACATCGGCGGCGAACTGATCTGCACCGTCAGCTAAACGGCGCACTATGAAACGAAGTTGGTGAAACATGAGTCGAATCGGCAAAAAACCCGTCCCGATCACCGGCGGCGCCAAAATCTCCGTCCAGGACCACCTGGTCCGCGTGGAAGGCGCCAAGGGCAAACTGGAATTCCAGGTCCACCCGGCCATCAGCGTCAAACTTGACGACGCCAAAAAGGAACTGGTCATCACCCGCGCGGATGATGAAAAACAGAGCAAGGCCCTGCACGGCCTGACCCGTGCCATCCTTGCCAACATGGTCCAAGGCGCCACCGAGGGTTACAAAAAGACGCTCGAAATCCAGGGCGTCGGCTACAAGGCCGAACAAAAGGGCAAGAACCTGGTGCTGTCGGTTGGATATGCCAACCAGATCACCCTTGCGATTCCAACGGGTCTGGCGGTGACGCTCGAAGGCCCGACGAAAATCCATGTCGCTGGTCCGGACAAGCAACTGGTCGGCCAGTTCGCCAGCGACATCCGCCGTGCCCGCAAGCCCGAACCGTACAAGGGCAAGGGCATTCGTTACGAAGGCGAAGTGGTCAAGATCAAGCCGGGCAAGGCGTTTGCCGGTGCCGGCGCCAAGTAATTTTTCAGTTGTTGTTTTGGGAAATGGTAACGGGGGATCAACTGGGGCCTCGAAATCCCAACCGACGCCCCCGAAAGTTGAAACGATATGGCAGACAAAAATCAGAAAAAGGCCAAACGCCTCGAACGGCGCAAATGGAGCATCCGCTCCACCCTCTTTGGCACGCCGCAAAGGCCGCGTTTGTCGGTCTTCCGCAGCGACAAGCACATTTATGCCCAGATTGTCGACGACCATGCCGGCCGCACGCTGGCCTCGGCGTCGAGCATCGACGGCGAAGTTCGCGGCGACCTCAAAAATGGCGGCAACATCGCCGCGGCCAAAAAGGTCGGCCAGGCCATCGCCCAACAGGCACAGGCCGCCGGCGTCACCGCTGTCGCGTTTGACCGCGGCGGGCGAAAATATCATGGCCGCGTCAAGGCCCTGGCCGATGCGGCCCGCGAAGGCGGTTTGAAGTTCTAACTTACTATTAGTGAGCGGCAGTTATGGCTGAAGAAAATCAGAATCCAACCGAAACACAGCAACCCGCCCAGTCGGAACAGGCCCCGCAAGCGGCCGTTGAATCATCCGCGCCGACCGAAGGTCAACCCCAGGGCGATTCCCGTGATCGTCGTGGCGGCGGACGCGAAGGTGGCCAGCGTGGACGTGGCGGCCCGCGGCGCGACCGCGATCGCGACCGCGCCGATGAAAGCGGCGTCGAATCCGCCGTCGTCCGCATCTACCGCTGTTCCAAGGTCGTCAAGGGCGGCCGCACATTCAGCTTCGGCGCGCTGGTTGTCGCCGGCGATCGTCGCGGCAACATCGGCATCGGTTACGGCAAGGCCAACGAAGGTCCTCCGGCCGTCGAAAAAGCCACCAAGGACGCCCGCAAACAGATGTTCAAGGTCAACCTCAAGGGGACGACCATTCCGCACATCGTCAAAGGCCGCAGCGGCGCCAGCACCGTGGTGCTTGTCCCCGCCCGACCCGGAACCGGCGTCACCGCCGGCAAGAGCGTCCGTCCGGTGGTTGAACTGACCGGCATCACCGACATTCTGACCAAGGCCTACGGGTCAACCAGCCCCAAGAACCTGGTCAAGGCCTCGATCGCCGCCCTCCAGCAGCTTCGCAACCGCGAACAGGTTGAAGGCAGCCGCGGCGTCTCGCTCCCCAAAGGCGCGGGAGAACTCGTCACCGCATGATGGGATCGATCAATAAGCAAAGAGCAACTGGTGCATTATGAGCATGATTCACGACATCACGGTCGCCGTTCCCCGCAACAAACTGCCCAAGCGCAAGGGTCGCGGCGAATCCAGCGGCCACGGTAAAACCTCCGGCCGAGGCAACAAAGGCTCCAAGGCCCGCGTAGGAACCTACATCAAGCGCGGCTACGAAGGCGGCCAGACGCCGATCTTCCGTCGTCTGCCCAAGCGCGGTTTCAGCAACGACAATTTCGAGCGCCGATTCCATGCGGTGAACCTGGCCGACCTGTCCAGCTTTGATGATGGTGCCACCATTGACGCCGCCGTCCTGATCGAAGCCGGTCTTGTGCCGGATGATCGCTGGCCGGTCAAAATCCTCGGCGACGGAGAGGTGAGCAAAAAGCTGACCGTCATCGCCGGCGCTTACAGCCGTTCAGCGCATCAGAAGATCACCCAGGCCGGTGGGTCCGCTCAGAATCTCAAGGGCGAAGCCTTTGAGTTCCCCAAGCCCAAAAAGCGGTTCATTCCGCGCCCGACCGAGAAAAAGGCCCCAGCGGCCGCCGCCGAGGCGACCACCGATGCGCCCGCGGCCCAATAGCCGTCAAGCAACCCGCATGGAAGGAACGTAACCGAGGAAGCGGCATCCATGTTCAAGACGTTGATCAACATCTTCCGCATCCCCGAACTGCGAAACAAAGTCCTGTTCACGCTGTTCATGCTCGCGGTCTATCGCATCGGTTATCACGTCCCGTTGCCGGGCGTCGATCAGGCGGCGATGGACAAAACCGCCCAGAGCGGCGACAGCGGCAGCCCGCTCAGTCGGTTGGCCGATTACGTCTCCCTCTTTTCCGGCGGCAATCTCTCGCAAAGCACGATCTTCGGTCTGGGCATCATGCCCTACATCTCATCCTCGATTATTTTCCAGCTTTTAACGACCGTTTTGCCCTCCCTGGAAAAACTCCAGAAAGAAGGGGAAACCGGCCGCAAAAAAATCCAGGAATGGACTCGCTATGCGACCGTTCCACTCTGCCTGATCCAGGCCATTTTCTGGCTCAGCTTCCTCAATAACAGCGATCCCCCAATGGTCGTGCCCGAATTGCGCGGCACCTTCACCTTCTGGCTCATGGGCATCACATCTCTGACCGCCGGCTCCATCTTCATGATGTGGCTGGGCGAACAGATCGATGAATACGGCCTTGGCAACGGCATCAGCTTGCTGATCCTCGCCGGCATCGTCGCCCGCATGCCCTTTGCCATCGGCCTGCTGGTCGAACAGACCAGCTTCAGTCAGGCCGCCGACGCCACCAAGCAGATCGGCGTGGGCAAAATTATCTTCCTGGTCTTCTCATTTATCTTTGTCGTGGCCGGCTCGATCCTGATCACCCAGGCCCAGCGCCGAATCCCCATCCAGCAGGCCAAGCACACCCGTGGCCGGCGGGTCTACGGCGGCCAACGCCAGTTCCTCCCCCTGCGCGTCAACCACGGCGGCGTGATGCCGATCATCTTCGCCCAGTCATTGATGCTCTTTCCGGGCGTCTTTTTTGGCTGGCTGGCCCACGCCTTCCCCGGCGTTCGGGCGTTTGAATTCCTCAACACCGAATTCGCCCGCGGCGAATACGTCTACATCATGACCGAAGTGGCGCTGATCTACTTCTTCAGCTACTTCTGGAACACCGTCCAGTTCCAACCCAAGGAAATGGCCAACCAGCTCCGCGATTACGGCAGCTTCATCCCCGGCATGCGCCCCGGCAAACGCACCGCCGACTATCTCGAAAAAGTCATGGTCCGCATCACCTACGTCGGCGCTGCATTTTTGTCGATCATCGCGGTGGTCCCCACGGCCGTCAGTGCCTCGATGAAGATCGACTGGCACATCACCGCCTTCCTGGGCGGGACCGGCCTGCTCATCGTCGTCGCCGTCGCGCTGGACATGGTTCAACGCATCGAGGCCAATCTGTTGATGCGTAATTATGGCGGTTTCCTCAGCGGCGGCCCCGGCCAAAAAGGACGTCGCATCAAGGGAAGCCAGTTTTGACCTCTTAACAGGTCACAACCTATTCTGATCCATGCCGATCATCATCAAAACCCGCCGCGAAATTGAGATGATGCGCCGCGCCGGTCAGGTCGCCCATGACATCCTTGCCCTGATGGAAGCCGCAGCCAAACCCGGCGTCACCACCATGGAGCTTGAAGAACTGGCCCAGCGTGAACTGGACAAGAACGAGGCAATCGGCCTCTCCAAAAATTACCCCACCTACAAGCCTGGCCAGGGTTTCCCCTCCCCCCTTTGCATCAGCATCAACGAGGAGGTTGTTCACGGCATCCCCGGCCCCCGCGCCTTGAAAATTGGCGACATTGTGACGCTCGACCTCGCCTTGTCGCTCAATGGCTATTGCTGCGACACCGCCACCACCATCCCGATTGGTAAAATATCCCCCTCCACCCAAAAACTACTGGATGTCACCCGTGAAACGCTCAACCTGGCGATCAACAACATGAAACCCGGCCGAAAATGGTCCGACATCGCCCGGCTCATGCAGTATCACGTTGAACGCAATGGATTTAACGTCGTTCGCGAATTTGTCGGCCACGGCATCGGTCGAACCATGCACGAGGAGCCAAAAGTCGCCAATTTCGTCACCGCCGAGCAATTACGGGGCGATTTTGGCCTCCGTCCGGGCATGACCCTGGCGGTTGAACCGATGGTCGTCATGGGCAAACGGGAGGTGGACATGCTTCCCGATGGCTGGACCGTCATCACCCACGACCGTCAGCCGGCCGCCCATTTTGAGCATACCATCGCCATGACCGAAGTCGGCGTCGAAGTCCTGACCGATGGTCGTCCACCCTGGGGAATTTAAGTCCGCAACCCCTTGAGGTGGAAACGGGAGATGGTTATAATAATCGATTCGCCAGTGCAGCCGCGCTGGTGATCCTATTGAGGTAAGTTGTCATGAAAGTTCGAGCAAGCGTTAGAAGAATCTGCGAAAACTGCAAGATCGTCCGCCGAAAAGGTATCGTTCGGGTGATTTGCAGCAATACCAAACACAAGCAGAAACAAGGTTAATTCAAGCAAACAGTCACTGGAGCAAACATGCCCCGTATCGCAGGCGTTGATATTCCCAACGATAAACCCATCTGGGTCAGCCTTGGCTACATTTATGGCGTCGGCCCGACCAACAGCCGTGCCATTCTCAAGGAAGCCGGCATCGATCCCCAGCGCCGGGCCAAGGAATTGACCGAGGAGGAACTGGCGAAAATCATCGGCATCCTCGACAAGTCCTATCCCGTCGAAGGCGCCCTCCGCCGCCAGATTCAACAGAACATCGCCCGCCTGCGCGACATCGGCAGCTATCGTGGCCACCGCCATCGGCGTTCGTTGCCGGTTCGCGGCCAGCGCACCCGCTCCAATGCCCGCACCCGAAAAGGTCCGCGCAAAACCGTCGCCGGCAAGAAGGGCGTGAAGGAACTCGGCAAGTAAAGTTCTAGAAACTAGAAACTAGAGAACAGAAACTAGAGGTAGAGGGAATAGGTTACATATTTGCGGGCGTTTTTCACCAGTTCTAGTTTCTAGTATCAAGTTTCTAGCACCTAGACCGGACGATCCGCGAAAGGAAATCGATCATGGCAGAAACAAGCAAGGCAGCCGGCGCAAAGGCCGCCGCCAAAAAACGCATCCGCAAAGGCGTCACCCGTGGCGTCGCCCATATCAAGGCGACCTTCAACAACACGATGGTGACCATCACCGACACCAATGGCGAGACCCTTTCATGGGCATCGGCCGGAACCGTCGGCTTCAAGGGCGCCCGCAAGAGCACCCCGTTCGCCGCCGGCCGGGCCGCCGAAAACGCCGCCAACCAGGCCCGCAAGCACGGCCTGATTGAAGTCGAAGTCAAGGTCAAAGGCCCCGGCGCCGGTCGTGAACAGGCCGTTTTGCAGTTGCAAAACGCCGGTCTCAAAATCCTGGGCATCGAAGACGTGACCCCGCTGCCCCACAACGGTTGTCGACCGCCCAAGAAACGTCGCGTCTGATTGGCGTATTGTCTGAAACAAAATTATTCGACTCGGCGGACGAGGCGGAAGACAGATGGCCCCCGATGGTGGGGGCGGCAAACTCCCGCAATTCCGGCCGGTTCAACAGGAGATCATCATGAGAATTCGTTGGCGTGGTTTGGAACTTCCCTCTCGCGTGGTTCGCGACGAGCAGATGTCCACCGATACCTATGGCAAATTCACCGCCGAACCCTTCGAGCGCGGCTTCGGCACCACCGTGGGCAACAGCCTTCGCCGAATCCTGCTCAGCTCGCTGGAAGGCGCCGCCGTCACCCATGTCAAAATCAAGGGTGCCGAACACGAATTTTCCAGCCTCAATGGTGTCATGGAGGATGTCACCGACATCATCCTCAACATCAAG
>JADLBV010000001.1 GCA_020847545.1 Phycisphaerales bacterium | reverse complement strand
CCTCCCCCGGTACGCCGGGGGAGGGTAAGGGTGGGGGTTTTCCCTCAAATTTGCCGAAATGGACCCCCTCCCCAGCCCTCCCCCGGAAATACCGGGGGAGGGAGAAAATACAAATGCGATTGCCCTGTTTTCATATCCCACCGTTGAGAATAAACCTTGGCCGGCCGGAGATCGGGTGCTATATTGAGGTGTGTAGCAAAGTTCATGCCTGAAATGGGCGATGAGTTGTAAGTAGGTGTTGGTTATGCAGTTAACGCAATCGACGATGATGCGTCAGGATATGCGGCAGCTCCTGACGCCGCGGATGATTCAGAGCATGGAGATACTCCAGTTGCCGCTGATGGCGCTGGAGGAGCGCATCGAGCAGGAATTGCAGAACAATCCGGTACTGGAATTGAAGGAGGGGGAGACGGACCCAGGCCCGCAAATCACCGAAGATGCCCCCCCGACGGCCGAGGATCGCGCCGAAGGGGAACAGGCGCTGGTGGTGAAGGAGGATTCCGGGGGTGCGGAGGATTTCGAACGCCTGTCGCGGATTGCGGATTATCTCGAAAACGAGGAATTTCACACCAATTCCGGGTCGGAGTTTCGCAGCAGCGCTTCGTATGATGGGGAGCGCGACAAGAAGCTGGATGCGATGAACAACACGGCCGCCCGTGGGATCACCTTGCAGGAACATCTGCTGGGGGAATGGGCGTTTGTGGAATGTTCGCCCAGGGTTCGCCAGGCGGGGCGGGCGATCATCGCCTCCATCGAGGATGATGGATATTTGCGGACGAGCCTGGAGACCATCCAGCAGGAATCCAAAAATCCTCTGTCGATGGATGATTTGCACAAGGCTTTGGCATTGGTGCAGACACTGGAGCCGGCCGGCGTGGGGGCGCGAACGCCAAGGGAATGTCTGTTGCTGCAACTGGACGCCATTGAGGCGGATGATGAGGCGGCCGAGGGGCATGATTTTGATCTGGAACGCAAACTCATCAACGATCATCTCAAAGACCTTGAGATGAATCGTTACCCCTTGATTTGCAAGAAGTTAGGTCGCGATATTGAAGATATCAAGGCGGCCGTCAGACGGCTGAGCCGGCTGCACCCGCATCCGGGCAAGCTGATCGGCGGGGAGGATTCGCCGGCCATTCATCCGGATGCGGTGATTTATCTCGATGAGCAGACCGACAAATACGAGATCGAAATGGCCAACGATTCGGTGCCCAGTCTTTTCATCAGCGGCATGTATCGCAAGATGATCAAGGACCGGTCGGTGGATAAAAAAACCCGTGAATTTCTCACCAACAATGTCCGCAACGCGCGCTGGCTGATTGAGTCGATCGAGCAGCGCAAAAGCACGATCATGCGGGTGATTCGTGTGGCGGTGGACGCCCAGCGCGAGTTTTTTGACAAAGGGCCGGAATTCCTTAAGCCTCTGCCGATGATCCAGGTGGCGGACCAGTTGGGCATTCATGTGGCCACCGTGTCGCGTGCGGTGAGCGAAAAGTGGATTCAGACGCCACGGGGGGTCTTTCCGCTGCGTAAATTCTTCTCCGGCGGGACGACCAACGACGAAGGGGAGGATATGTCCTGGGATGCGGTGAAGGAGAAATTAAGGGTGGTGATCGACCATGAAGACCGGAAAAACCCCCTCAATGACGATGAGATCGTCGCCAAGATGAAAGAACAGGGGATCGATCTGGCTCGTAGAACAGTGGCGAAATATCGGAAAATCCTTAATATTCCCACAGCCCGTCAACGACGGGAGTTTTAAGTAATAGGTTGGCATTCGGAGTTGTCATGGCCGTGAATGTTGCGATTGTCGGCGCCACCGGCGCGGTGGGGCAGGAGTTTTTGACCGTTCTGGCGGAGCGGAATTTCCCCATCAAGAGCATCAAGATGCTCGCCAGCGCCCGCAGCGCGGGCAAGACGGTGCAATTTGCCGGAAAATCGTACACGGTTGAGGAATTGACCAAGGACAGCTTCAAGGATGTCCAGATCGCCTTTTTCTCTGCCGGTGGATCGATCTCCAAGGAATTCGCCCCCGCGGCGGTATCGGCCGGCGCGGTGGTGGTGGACAACACCAGCGCGTTTCGGATGAAGGAGGGTGTGCCGCTGGTGGTGCCGGAGGTGAATCCGGAACAGATCCAGAAGCACAACGGACTGATCGCCAACCCCAACTGCTCGACGATCATCATGAACGTGCCGGTGTGGCCTTTGCACAAGGTCAACCGGATCAAGCGCATCATCGTCAGCACCTACCAGGCCGTCAGCGGGGCGGGGGCATGGGGGTTGTATGAGCTGGATGCGCAGATGAAGTCATACGCGGCCGGGGAGCCGATCCAGAAGGAAAAGTTTCCGCACCAGATCGTCGGCAACATCTTCAGCCACAATTCCAAGGTGGCGGAGAATGGTTACAACGAGGAAGAGATCAAGATGGTCCAGGAGACGCGCAAAATCTTTTCCGATGCGCGGATCATGGTGACGGCGACCTGCGTGCGCGTGCCGGTGCCGCGGGCGCACAGCGAGTCGATCAATCTGGAATTCGAGCGTCCGATCACGCCACAGCAGGTGCGTGACATTCTGGCCAAGGCGCCGGGAGTGCGGATTGTGGATGATCCGGCCGCCAATCATTTTCCGATGCCACTGGAGGCCAGTGGCCAGGACAATGTGCTGGTGGGACGGATCCGACAGGACATCAGCCGCGAAGATGGTCGCGGGATCGACCTGTTCGTGGCCGGCGATCAAATCCGCAAAGGCGCGGCGACCAATGCCGTGCAAATCGCGGAACGGTTGATCTGATCCATCCCCGCTAAAGAATGGCTTCCCAGGCACGGATGGCCGTGGGAAGTGAGAAGTGCGCCATGGCGCGGCTTCGCCCGGCCTCGCCCATCTTTTGACGCAGTTCCACATCTTTCGCCAGCTTGGCGATCAGGCCCGGCCAGTCGGCATAAGCAGGGGGGAGATGGCCGGTTTGGCCTTCGGTGATGATCTCGGCGTTGGCACCGATGGGGGAGGCGATGACCGGCAGGCCGGCGGCCATGTATTGGATGATTTTGAAGCCGCATTTGCCGAGGGTCCATGGGTCGCGCGGGGTGGGGGCGATGCCGATGTCGCCGCGGAGCAGGTCATGTTGTTCGGTCGATTGGGACCAGGGGATCAATTCGATGGGAAGGTGGTCGCTGGTGAGGGCGCGGTCGGCGATGATCGTCAATTTCAGGCCGGGAACGATTTTGGCGGCCTCCTCCAGCGCGGGCAGGGCCTCGGCCAGGTAGGGCAACGTGGAAGATGAGCCGATCCAGACCAGCCGGGGGGATGTGGATGGTTTGTGGATTTTTTGTGGATAAGTCGCCACATCCACCACGGTGGGCAAAATGGAGCAGGGTAAATCCGGCCGGAGTTGTCGGAATTGGTCGGCCAGATATTGATTGCCGGCCACCAAATGATCGAGAATTTGAGCGGTCGCGGCGAATCCTCGCCGGGTACGCAGACGCGAAATCATTCCCACAGGGCGATTGTGGAACATCAGGGCATCGTCGATGTCGAGGATGATCTTGTGGGCGGTTTTGCGAAGAAGTCTTGCTTCGGAGGGGCTGAGGAATTTGCGCTGGATGATGACGGCATCGAATCGGCCGGCGGATTGTAGAAGTCGTCGGCGGGCGATGATATTTCGTGGTCGGATTTGGACAACTAATTCGATGCCGCGCTGGCGCAGCGGTTCGATCAGCGCGGCGATTCGCAGCCGATAGGAGGCCTGCTGAAGGTTGGTCGCCAGGATGAGGATGCTTTTCATCGCGGGCGAATCTTCCGCCGACGGGTTATTCCGTGCAAGTGCTTGCGGACCAAAGCGTTGTGGGTCAACATGCGGATGTGACCGATCGGGCGGACATTTCGATCTGCATCGTCAACTGGAACGGGGAGGCGTTGCTGGGGCCTTTGTTGCGTTCGATTGAAGCTCATTCAGACACTCTTGTGGTTCGGACGATCGTGGTGGACAACGCATCGACCGATGGATCGGTGGAGATGATTCGGCGGGAATTTGAGTGGGTGGAGGTGGTGGTCAATGCTCACAACGCGGGATTTGCGGCCGGCAACAATCAGGCGGCGGCGTGCGCGAATGGTCGATATCTGCTGTTTTTGAACAATGACACGATCATCCGGGCGGGGGCGTTGCGGGCGCTGGTGAATTTTCTGGATGATCATCCGGATTTTGTGGCGGTTGCGCCGCGATTGATCGGGGACGATGGTCGGCCGCAACAGACCGTGCGAAATCTGCCGACACTGGGGGCGCTGCTGGATCAGGTGTTGATCGTCAAATGGACGCGGTTGTTTCGTCAAAGCTACGAGGAGTATCGACTGCGGCGATTTGACCCCGATCGCAGCGCGGCCGTTGAGCAGGTGGCGGCGGCGGCGTTGATGGTGCGTCGCGAGGCATATGAAAAATGCGGACCGTGGGATGAGGGTTATGTATTTGGCATGGAGGATGTGGATTTGTGCAGGCGGCTGGGGGAATGCGGGAAGATCCAATATTTGTCGGAGGCCCAGATCGATCATCTGGGCCGGATCAGTTCGCGCGCCAATCGGGGGTTTGTGTATCAGGCGTATGAATGCGGGCGGGCGCGATATCTTGGCAAGCATGAAGGAGCATCGGCGGCGTTTGTTTATAAATTGGTGGTGACGGCCGATCTGCCGATTCGGATGGTGTTGCTGGCGGGGGCGGGGTTGATCAATGGGGTGCGGGGTAGGCTCGATAAAGCGCGGGATTATCGGGACCGGTTTGTCGCGGCGGGGAGTTTCTTATTCTCGGGAATTGTGCGTTTCTGGCGGGCGTGATGGGGATCGGAGGCCGGACGATCAGCGATCAAATCGCAACTTGCGGTCGGTTGATTCCCCTTCATACCAGCGGCCGGGTTTGAGGTTGATTTTACGCAGGCCGGAGGATCGACAAGCGATTAAAAGTTGTTGCTGCAGGCCGGCCAAAAGAAGTTGTTTGAGTTCATACAGGTGCGAGGCGCTGTCCACCAACACCGTCAGTGTGCCGCGGCTGAGCGATTCCAATGAACAGTGGTCGTTGAGCAACCCCGGCACCAGTTCGGACCAGTGCTGAGCGATGACGCCGAGTTTGGTTTGGCGTTTCTGGACCGATTGCTTGAAAAAACTGACCATCTCCATCCCCAGCTTGTCGGTGGGTGTGGGGGCGGATTGTTTGAAACGTTGCAGGCGATGCAACTCGGCAAGTCGGCGCGTTGGACGATGAACAGGCATGGTAGTTCCCCTTGTCCGATCCCATTTTTCCTAAAAAAAGTGGAAAGTTACTGCAAATTCACCGGCATGATGACATACAGGAAATCCGGCCCACCTCGAAGCAATCCGGGGCGGGTGGAGGCGGTCAGTTCGAGGGAGAACTCATCGGTATCGACGACCTTGAGCGCCTCGATCAAAAACGCGGGATTGAAGCCGATCTCGACATCGGCCCCTTCAAATTTACAGGGATAATTGACGGTGGCTTCGCCGGCTTCGGGGGATCGGCTGCTGAGGACCAGGCCGTGTTTGCCAAACTGCATCCGCACGCCCTTGCTCTCTTCGGTGGTCAACAGCGACGCTCGACGGACGGCCGAGAGAAAATCGGCCGTGTTGCCGGTCATTTTTTTGTCGGTGTCCTTGGGAATGACATCCTCGTAGGGGGGAAATTGCCCTTCCACCAGATTGGTGGTCAAGGTCGCGTTGGCGGTGTGGACGATCACCTGGTTTTCGCGAACCTGGAAGGCGACCGGTTCATCGACATCGTCAATCAGCTTGTCGATCAATTGCATCGCCTTGGCGGGAATGATCGCCGAGGAGGATGCTTTATCGGATTTTCCGGTTCTACTGACATCGCCACGGGCCTGGGCAAGCCGACGTCCATCGGTGCTGACCAGATTCAGCTTGCTGCCCTTGATGTTCAACAGGACGCCATTGAAGGCGTAGCGGGTTGATTCACGCGCGGCGGCGAAGAGGGTGTGGCTGATCAGACGTTTGAGCTGGCCGCCGGGGACGGAGAAATCGGCTTCCCCTTCAAAATCGGGCACGAGAGGAAAATCGCCCGCCGGTTGGGTAAAAATCTTAAAATGCGAATCCTGTCCCTTGATGGTGGCGGACTCCCCTTCGACTTCGATGGCGAGGGTGTCGTCGATGCTTTCGCGGACGATATCACGCAGTTTGTCGGCCGGCAGAAGCACCTCGCCTCCCTGGTCGATCTGCACCTGGTTGTCGGAATATCGGATGGCGACTTCGAGATCGGTGGCCGCCAGCGTCAGCTTGTCATCGGCGGCCGTGAGCTTGATGCACAACAGCACCGGCTTGGGGGTGCGCGGCGTGATCACGTTGCCGACCACGTTCAATGCTTCCAGCAATGCCCCGCGATTACAAATCACTTTCATGTCGATGACGCCTTTCGATGCAAAGCCAACTCTTTCCCCCGCGGTTTTCTATCTCGATGAGTCTAACCTGAATGTTATTAGGATAATACTTTAAAGAAAGTAGTCATAGTAGTAGTGCATGTCGCAATGTGGATAACTTTGGGATTTTTCATTTAAGTACATGTTTATAATGAAGTTACAAACATGATTATCGGACGTAGGGTGTGGATAATCTGTTGGTTGATCTGATTGGTGCGTGTTGCAGTTTGGAGGGTTGGCGACAGCGGCATGGTCCGGCTGAGGTGGGGATGATACGACTTCTTGCGCCCGCGACAAATCATCCCCACGACCTGGCAGTTTTTGCACCGGATGTTCAGGCGGGGTGTTCAATCCATGAAACTGTCCGATGACGGCGATATAATATACGCAATTCCTGGGAGTTGGTGTGAAACATCTGCGTCGACAGTTTCGGGTGGATGTGGCCGGCGGTGGGGATCGGCAAGGGGGGTGTGAATCGTGCATTCGACAGCGATTGCAGGATCATCAGGGGATCGCTGACGTTCAGGTTCATCGGCGGGGGGATCAATTCACAATTGACCTGGAATACGATCCGGATCATTTGACCCTGGCCGAGGTGCAGCGCGAATTAAAAGCGGCCGAGGCGTGTTTGTGCCCGGATTTGGCGCACATGGTGGTTCCATTGCGCGGGATGGTGTCGGATCGCAGTGAACAGTTGGTGGAATCGTCGTTGAACAAGCTGCCCGGGGTGACGGCGCGGGCATCATATGCGGCACAGACATTGCGGCTGGAGTTCGATCGTCGGCAATGTCCGTTGCCGGAGATTTTGATGCGGCTGCGGGGGATGGGGTTTGTGCCGGAATTTGAAAAAGTTCGGCGACCATCGCAAGAAATTGAAACAGAAGCCGCCTTGTCGCAATTAAAAACAGGTCGGCTGGGGAGATTGTGGGGATATGTTTGGGACAATCCCGAATTGTTGCTGGCGATGGTTGCGGGGATTTTGTTGTTGGGCGGCGCGTTGACACATTGGCTGGGTGGGCCGCAATGGGTTCGGTTCGGGTTGCTGGCGGGGTGTTATGTCGCGGCGGGGCGATATACGGGAATTGAAGCGTGGCAGACGATCCGGCAGTTTCGGTTCAACATCGATGTGTTGATGTTCGCGGCCGCGTTTGGGGCGGCGGCGATCGGGCATTATGAGGAAGGGGCGCTGCTGCTGTTTTTGTTCGCGTTGGGGAATACGGGGGAGCATCTAGCGCTGGAACGGGCCAGGCAGGCGATTTTGGGTTTGTCGAAACTGGTTCCGGAGACGGCCGTCATTCGCACACCCGATGGTGAACGGCGGGTGGTGGTGGAGGAGATTGATCTGGATCAGGAGGTGATTGTTCGTCCATTTGAGCGGATTGCAGTGGATGGACAGGTGGTGGAGGGGGCGTCGGCGGTGGATCAGGCGCCGATCACGGGGGAGTCGATTCCGGTTGAAAAAGTGGTCGATGACGCGGTTTTTGCCGGCACGATCAATGGAGAGGGTCGGTTGGTGGTGCGCGTCACCCGGCTGGCGGGCCAAAGCACGCTCAGCAAGATCATTCAACTGGTGCAGGAGGCGCAGACCACCAAGTCGCCGACGCAATTGTTCACCGACACGGTGGAGAAGTGGTATGTGCCGGTGGTGTTGATCGCGACGGCCGGTTTGATTTTCGTCCCGCCGATGTTTTTGGCCGGGGGTGAATGGAAGGTGTGGTTTTATCGGGCGATGGGATTTTTGACGGCCGCCAGCCCGTGCGCGTTGGCGATCGGCACGCCGGCGGCGGTGTTGTGCGGGATCGCGCGGTCGGCGCGGCTGGGGGTGTTGATGAAAGGTGGGGTGCATCTGGAAAATCTGGGTCGAATCGGCGCGATCGCCTTTGACAAGACCGGCACATTGACGGCCGGTCGGCCGGTGGTGAGCGATGTGGTTCCATTGGACGGGCAAACCGAGGGGCAATTGTTGACGATGGCCGCGTCGCTGGAGCGGGAAAGCCACCATCCGTTGGCCGTGGCGGTGGTGGGTGAGGCCAAGTCCAGGCAGCTTGAGTTTCAGGTGGCCGATCAGATTGAGCAGGTGGCGGCGCAGGGGATGTATGGGCGGATCGATGGGCGACGAATTGCGGTTGGCAAGCCGGGATTGTGGACGGGGATTGGTCAGCAGGATGCGGTTTGGGAGCGGGTACAGGAATTGGCACGGCATGGGAAGACGGTCGTCGCGGTGGCTGAGAACGGGCGGTGCGTGGGATTGATCGCGCTGGCGGATCGTCCACGAGACAACGCCGCGGCCGCGTTGGAGCAATTGCGCGGCCTTGGTATTGAGCGCACTATTTTGCTCACGGGGGACAACCGCGCCGCCGCCGAGGAGATTGGCCGGCAGGTGCATGTGGATGAGGTTCATGCCGAGCTGTTGCCGCAGGACAAGCTGGAGATCATCCGCCAGCAGATCAAGCGGTATGGGCGGGTGGCGATGGTGGGGGATGGGGTGAACGATGCGCCGGCGCTGGCGTATGCCTCCATCGGCATCGCGATGGGTGGCGCGGGGACGGATGTGGCGATGGAGACGGCGGATGTGGTGTTGATGAGCAACGACCTGGAAAAGCTGCCGCGTGCGATTTTGTTGTCGCGATGGAGTCGAAGGATTATTCAGCAAAATCTCATCATCGCGCTTGGGGTGATCGCCATGATCGCGCCGGCGGCGGCGCTGGGATGGGCGACGCTGGGGGTGGCGGTGCTGCTGCATGAGGGATCGACCGTGGTGGTGGTGCTCAATGCGCTGCGGTTGCTGGCGTTTGATGTGGGGGAAAACCGCAAATCACCGCTGTCGGATCAGCGCGTTGCCGATGGATCGGATCATCCGAAGGTCGCCGTCCTTCGGTAATGCGTTGCATTTGCGGGCGGCGGGCATAACATCCCCATTGAGCAAAGCCATGGCCAGCAGCACCGTCGAAGATTATCTCAAGCAGCTTTATCTGTTGCAGCAGCAGTCGTCCGAGCATCTGGTGGCGATGGGGAAGCTGGCGGCGCTGATGGGGGTGGTTCCAGGAACGGCGACCAGCATGGTCAAGGCGCTGGCCGATTCGGGGCTGGTCAGTTATGAGCCGCGCGGCGGTGTGCGATTGACGGCCGGGGGTGAGCAATTGGCGCTGCATGTGCTGCGTCGGCATCGGCTGGTGGAGTTGTTTCTGGTCAAGGTGTTGGATCTGGACTGGTCGGTGGTGCATGAGGAGGCGGAGGAGTTGGAGCACTCCATTTCCGACCGTGTACTGGAGCGCATCGATCATATTTTGGGTCATCCCAGTGTTGATCCGCATGGAGATCCGATCCCGACATCCAGAGGGGTGGTCAGCGATGTGCCGGCGAACAGTTTGGCCGATGCGCCGGTGGGGGAGGCATTGCGGGTGGCGCGGGTGATCGATCAGGAGCCTGGATTTTTGCAATTCATCGAGCGGTGCGGGCTGACACCGGGGATTACGTTGGTTGTGGAAAGGCGTGAGCCGCAGGCGGATACGGTTTCGGTGCGCATCGGCAGGACGACGATTGCCCTGGGGATGGTGGCGGCACAAAAAATTCTGGTTGAATCGACGGCGGACCCGGCCGTTCATTGAGCGATGAATTTTGGGCGACGAATTTTTTCGTGACGAATCGCAGGAATCAGATAAAATCAACTCTTGTCTTTCGGAGGAGCCGATCGTGTCTGAATCACAAGCCCCTCAGTTTCAGTGCGTTGGTTGCAACAAGACGTACCGTTGGAAGCCGGAACTGGCCGGCAAGAAGGCCAAGTGCAAATGCGGGCAGGTGATGGAGGTTCCCGCCGAGCCGCCGATGCCGCCGGAGGAGGAGGGGTTGTATGACCTGGTGGATGAACCACAGCCCCGACCGCAGGTGCAGGGGTCGGTGATGGCGCCGTCGCCGGCGTCCAATCAGCCCTCGCCGGTTGCGCCGGCCGCCACGATGTCGGCAACACCGGCTTCCGGGCGGATTGGCAGTCCGGTTCTTCCATATGCTTCGGTTGCCCGGCCGCGCCCAGTGGATGAAGATTCGGTGGGGGAGGAGCGCGGCAAGCATTTTTATCTGCCGATTGCCCTGATTGTCGTCGGCACGGCGCTGGCGCTGTTTGTCAACATGCGGTTTTATGAGATTTCGCTGGCCGGCGCCACGCTGGTGGTCGGGATCAAACTGCTGATCGATCTGGTGCTGATTTTTTTGGGGTGTTTGATCGCGATCAAGTTGATGGATATTTCGCTTGGATCGCCGGGAGAGGCGCTTTTGAAAATCTGCGCCATCGCCATCGCGCCGGGGGCATTGGGCGGGTTGATTGAGCTGTGGGTGGGTCCGGCGGCGGGGATGCTGGTGGGGTTTTTAATGCTGGGGATCTATTTCATTTTGTTCAAGGTTTTTTTCGATCTGGATGGGAGCGAGATGATGATCCTGACGGTAATCATCTGGCTGATCCGCACCTGGGTGGGATATTTCCTGGCCGGGGTGTTGCTGTTGGGGTTGATGACGGCGCTTGGCGCTTCATCTTCGGGAGGATCAGGTGGATCGGGCACGGGCAATCCATCCAATGCGCCTGCCCTATCGCCGGCGGATTCATCCCAAAATGCGGATGTTGACGAGGAATAGAGCAACGACCAATCCCGACAACCGGGAGAGTGGGAAAACAATGAATGATCGAATTTTTACGACACGACTACGGTTGGTTTGACGAGACGAGGATTGTCGGCCCGCAGGTTTGGCCGCATTTCGATCTGTTGTTCGTACACAGCGGGCAGATCGTGATTCAACTGTTGAATCGGCATGATGTGACGTTGAAGGCCCCGCGGGCGGTTTTGATTTACCCGAAAACGCATTTTACCGGCCGGTCGGTCACCCGTGTCAGCAGGGTTTCCATCCAACATTTCATGCTTGGCGGCCGTGATCGATTGCCATTGCCGTTGTTGAGCCGGCGCGGGAAGACGTCGGGTTTTGAGATTTTTGAATCGCGGGATTGCCAGTCGGCCGAACCGGATGTCTCGCGCGCCATCGGGTTGGCGACGGCGCGGTCGACTCCGTTGCTGCATGATTTGCGCACGGCGTTGCTGGCGCTGGAGTTGGCGCAACTGGAGGGGAGCTTGCCGCGGGTTGAGCCGCGCGAGATGGGTGAATTTTCGGCATTGGCGCCATGGTTGATGGAGAATTTGTCGCGGCCGATCATGGTTGAGGAGATGGCTTTGCGAATGGGGTTGTCGGCCAGCCATTTTCGTTCGCGTTTTCATCAGGAGGCGGGGATGTCACCGGCGCGGTATCTGCGACAGTTGCGCGCCCGCGAGGCCCAACGGTTGTTGCGGGATACGATGTTGCCGATCAAGCGGGTTGCACAAATGGTGGGGTATCCGGAGTTGCCGCATCTGCATCGGTTGTTTCTCTCGCAGGTGGGTTCAACGCCGGCGGCGTATCGCGCGCGGTTTGCGAATTTGTGCTGATGACCGCCCATTGCTTTACAGGATCGCCCGTATCCCCATATAACTGGCCCAATGCCCCTTGAGATTGAAGCGAAGATGAAGGTGAATGATCTGGAGGCCGTGCGCGGCCGGCTGCAAGCCGTCGGTGCGGCATGCGCGGGTCGATTTTTGGAAACCAACACCTTTTTTGACACCGAGGATCGTTCGCTATTGGCGGCCGACAAAGGGCTGCGTCTGCGGATCAACCGCGATTTGGCCGGCCAAGGGGAGCAATACATTCTGACATTCAAAGGTCCGCGGTTGCATGGTTCTTTGAAGACTCGCCAGGAGCAGGAGTTGATGGTCGTCGAGGCCGATTCGGCCGTGGAGTTTTTATTACAACTGGGATATGCGCCCGTTTTGCGGTTTGAGAAAAGGCGTGAGCGTTGGGAACTGGACCATTGCCATGTCGAGCTGGATGAGATGCCGTATCTGGGGTGCTATGTCGAGATTGAAGGCCCTTCGGAACAGGCGGTGCTGGAGGTTCGTTCGCGGCTGCAACTGGCCGACCGGCCGCTGGTGCGGGCCAGTTACATCGGCCTGCTGATGAGCCATTTGCAGGAAAATAACCTGCCGCAACGGGAGATTGTTTTCCCCGCTACCGATCCATCCGCAACAGAGGGGTAAGTTTCATGCAGCGCTGGCTGGGCCGATTGGCGTATTCGTTCATCATCATCGGCGCGGTGCTGCTGTGGGAGTCGTACAAGATTCTCAGCGGCCGAATGATCGGCGTCCCCGCGTGGCGGGTGGGGCTGTATCTGGCCGGCGCGGTCTGTGCGCTGGTGGTGGGGGCCTTGGGCATCCGCCAGCGCCATCGGCCGTAATCAGACTCCGATCAGGTTGATGGCGTAGAGTCGCGGATCGGTAGAGTTGGTTCGAGAAAATCGAATGCGCAGGCGAATGGTGTGGCCGGCAATCATTGAGATTGGACCATCCCATCGCACCTCGGCGTCCAGCGAATCGCCGCCGGAGCAACGGCCACCCTGAAATTGCGCGATTGGCTGGAAATCTTCTCCGGCCAGATCAACGCTTAAACCGGCGACGCCGGTGGCGTTGAGAGTCACCTTAAAATCGCGCGGATTGTCGGGCAGTCGAATCGGCATGGACCAGACATAACCCTCGGATTGATCGGGATATAGAGCCATTGCGCCCCAGCGGTCACGGTCGATGCTGGCCAGGGCGATTTCAGAAAAGTAATCATCCAGAAATTCAGGGTGGAAGCCCCAACCGGTGGATTCGCTGCATTTGTCGGCCATTCGTCCTTCAGTCCAGCGGCCGTGATAAATCAGGGTCTGGTCGCCGACATTGAGAATGCCGTTGCCTTGTGTCAGCTTGGTGGGCAGGCCGTGGGTTGTGATCAGGGGTGAATCTTCCTGGCGGATAAAGGGGATGCCTTTGGCCGGTTCGCGGTAATGGATGCCATCGTTGGAGATGACCAGCCCCAGATCGCAACCGATCTGGCCAAAGTCGGGCAGGTTGTGCCAAAGGCCATACAATCCAACCGTCACGTTGTCGTAGACGGCCGCGCCAATGCCGACATGAACCTGGTCGTAGGGTTTGAAAATGCCTCGGTCTTCGGGGTTGAGCGGTTCGGGTAATAGGAAAGCATCGGCTTGTGCGGCTTCCCAATGATTAAAATCGGTTGATAGATGCGCATAGGCCTGTCGGCCGCTGGGATGCGCGCCTTCGCTGAGCGTGAACGGGCTGGTTTTCTGGCCGATCACGATGTATTGGTTGTTGAATCGATAAAAGCCGTTGGCTTCAAAGAATGTGCCGATCGGGTCGCGGCCGCCGGTGGTCCAATTCAGGCCATCGGGGCTGGTGGCGGTGCGCATGGCGCCCCATTGTTCGGCGGGGGTCGATCCGGGTTGATAGTCGTAATAGTTGAAGACGGCTTTGTATCTTCGCAGGTGATCCGGATCGAGGTCGTCGCGCAGGATGGCTGCGCCGATGGTGGTGGCCAGGTCCAGAGACAGGGCATTGGTGTTGGTCTTGCCCTTATAGTGACAAAGTCCAAGCTCTGGACGTTCCCAGTGGATGCCATCGTCGCTTTGGGCATAACAGATGGGGCCGGTGGACATGTCCAAGGTCGACTTGGGGTTGAGTTGGATTTTCAGTTTCGGCGGAAGTGTTGTATCTATCCCTTTGGCAACAGCGTGATACCACATGCGATATTTGCCCCCTTCGTGCAACACCGTGCCATAAAATAACGCGGCCAGTTGGTCGGGGGAGGCCGGGTTATTCCGTCGCGGGGACAATACCGGCTCGGTGCGGATGTTGGGCCGGGTCAAATGCAGGCACAGGCTTCGTCGCAAAGGCAATGAGAGATCGTCGATGGCCAGAAATATTCGTCGGTTCATGGATAATTATTGCTCAGTATCACCGAGCCTCACCAGAAGTGTAGAAGACAATAAGCAGAGATGTCCATCAAATAAGGTTGATGGACGTCTCTTGGAAAATCGGACAACGTCGTCAGCGTAGTCTGACTTCAGATTCATCGGTCCGTGCGTCGACGCTGGGCCAGGAGAAGCAGGCCGCCACCAAGCAGAATTCCACCGCTCATGGGTTCGGGAACGGGCTGGTTGCCCAGGAACACATCGTCAACGTAAAAGGTGTTGCCGACCGTACCCGAAGGTGTAAATGCCACACTGCCGGCGCCGCCAAAAGCGGATGTCTTGAATGGATAATCATTCAGAATTTGTGTTTCCGAACCGGCGCCGATGGTGGCGAACAGATCATATTTGCCGGTGTCGATGTCGACGACCTGTCTGATTTGCGTCCAGGTTGCCTGTGGGATGTTCACGCCGCGCGGTACATACCCTACGTTATCCGATGACATCGTATTCAGGTCGCCGGTCGAATCGATGTACAAACCCAATGGGGATGAGTTCTGGGCGGTGCTGGTGTTGTCGTTGACATTCGCACTGAAAGAGGCATCCGATGTGTTGCGGTAGATGGAGTATTGGAAGGTAAAGGTGCCGCTGGCGATGTTGGTGGAACTGTCGTCGCGATAGCCAAGCAGGCCAGTGACGCCGCTGCCATTGCGCGTGATGAGCATGGCCTGATCACCCGAATAGGCGGGGGCGGGGTCCGCCTTGGGGGTGGGCGTGGGGCTGGTGGAGTCATTTCTTGACCAGCGGCCGCCGGTGGTGCCGCCATCTCCCGTGGCGCCGATTTCGACGTTGGTTGGGAAGACGCCGGTATCGTCGAAGTTCTGGTTGAAGACGACGGCGGCGGATGAAACCGAAGCCATCAGCGCCAATGAAGCCGAAAACGCCGCGGACTGACGAAGTGAGAATCGCATAAGATTCCTCTCCATAAAAGAGTTGAAACTACGAACGGATCACAACATGTGATCACGGTTAACGTACAAATCGATTGAGATACCAGGGAGGCCCCTGCTGCCAGTTGTAGTCGCTGGCGCTGGGATCCCATGTATTGGCCTTCACATTCCATCTCAATTCCGATGCCGGCACGCTGGCGCAGTGCCCATCGAGAAAGGCGGAGTTGACGACATTGCCGACGTGCAGCCAGAGCGCCAGGTTGTATCCGTAATAATTCTGGTACATCGGAGCGACCCAATACCGTCCATAAATCTGGTAGGTGTTGGCGGTCGTTGGTTCGTAGGTTTCGGTCAGGATCAGGAAGTTGGCCGAGTCGGCCCCGGTCTGACCGATTTTGATGGGATGGGGTTTGGGATCGTAATAGATTGGCATGGCTCCGAAACGATTGGCACCATACGAGGTGTATAGCCAGCCATCTCCATGATTGGAGTCGTACAGGCCATCCGATTCGATTTGCGCGAGCCGCATGTAGTCCAGTATCTGGGTGGACTGGATGCTCTCGCGTGTGGGGCAGATATACACCCTTGGGTCGCGGACATATTGGCGACCCGTGGCGCTCAGCAGGCCGGGCCATCCGTAATAACGATTGGCCTGTAAATCCTGTCCGTAACACCAGGGGAGCGATCCCTTATTGTCCTGTGCGTACATCACCAATCCGAGCATGATTTGCCGCAAATTGGACATGCAGGCGACCGTTCTCGCCTGTTCGCGGGCGCGGTTGAGCGCCGGGAGCAGGATGCTGATCAGAAGCGCTATAATGCCTATGACGACCAGCAGTTCAACGAGGGTGAAGGCGGCCGGGTCTTTGCGATGGATCGTGATTTTCACTGTCATCTGCAACTCCTTGATCCAAGAAAATTCATTGTTGTCCCGAAACGGCGTCCAGTGCCGTGCCAGCGTCGATTCGCCACTGTACGGCCAGTCGCGGGTCAAGCGGATGCGCGAGCACCTGATTAAAGCGTTCGCCCAGCAGGGCATCGATTTTCGTCTTCAAATCCATGGACAATTTTGTATCTGAGGCCAGTTGCAGGAGCCGGTAATACTTCACATCATCAAGGGAGGTGCGCACCAGTTCCCAGCGAACGGATGCCAGCACGCCGTTGCCCGCATCCGGATAGACAAGGTTCGATCCATCGCCCGTGGTGCCGTCCCAGAGATCCTTGGCGGTGTTCCAGCAATACACCCAGTATCCGATACCGGTCATGCCATCGCGCAATGCCTGCCAGGAGAGCAGGCGATAATAATTGTAGGCATCCGCACCCAATTGGCGGCCGCGGGTTCCAGTGCGGCATTGATAGACCCATAAATCAAGTTGCTTGTCGCTTTTTAATGTGGACAACAATGTCGGGCGAACGCCCAGATAATCGCCACCGAGCTGCCAGATGTTCGACAAATCCATCAATTGTTTGTTCAATTCGGGTTTGTCGAAATAAATGTTGATTCCGTTGACGTAAATCCGCACCCCCGGGTCGATCGACCGGGCGATTGTGGCGACCGCGCGGGTCAGATCCAACTCATCGTCGTCGGGCTCGTCACTGACATAAAAGGCGTAATCCGACAGTGGAATATCCAGTTGCTTCATGCGTTCCATGAACTGGCCCACCCAAAAACGCATGCCTTTGTTCCATTGTGGTGAGTAGAGGGCCAGGTGGGATTTGAGCTGCTGATAATCCGGCACGTCGCTGTCCAGCCCCAGTCCGATGAGGAGTTTCGCACGCGGATTGCAGGCGCGAAACATGCGTACAAGCCGGTCAAAATTTGCCAGGTCCAGCGGAGCGGCCGGTTCACCCTCGGCCGTCAACTTCGGGAAGGGAAGGTGCCATGGATGAATCACAAAGACGTCACACCCATAATCCGTCAGGTTGTCCAGTGAAGCCTGCTCATGTCCTTTCAGAAATGGAACCGTGTCGAACCAGACATTCAAATGCATCGGTTTCGCCGCCGCCAGGTCAAAGCGGTGAATGGTCAAATCCAGCGGCAGTTCGATCTGGGAAACCACACCCCGCCGCAGGTCCTGCAGAACAAGTTTTGCCGAGTGGCTGCCTGCTTTCAGATCGTGATGTTTGGCATCCAGTCGAATCCACAACTCGGCCGTATCGCCCGGCGCCAGCGTCAGGGTTCCGGCGGCGTCCAATGGTGTCAGCGCATCACCAACCACCGATCGGTCGGCTGCCACAATGGACTGATTTCGACGAATGCTCAACGCCGTGGCGGCATCAGGATCGTCGGACATGAACCGCACGCGCCAGTCCTGGGTGTCGCCACCAAGATTGCTCAGCCGGACGATCCGATCGTCATATTGGCCCTTGGCGGCGTAAAAATGCAATTTGTCGGCCGGTTTCTGAAATTGCAGCAACGCTTCGGCCGGCTCAAATCGAGTCCCCAAATCGGTGCTCCACAATACCTGCGGATGGCCGAGTTGTTTATACAACTCCATTTGCCGCAAATGCGATTGCAGAAGGGTCAATTCATCGCGGCATGTGTTGCCCTGGCCTGCAAGCGATTGCGGAGCCTTCAGCGCCTTTGACCAGCGCTCAATCGTCTGTTGGGCGTGCTGTCGGTCCACCGGTTCCAACAATTTGTCGGCGAGGGCCTGTCGATAGATCGATTGAGTGGTCTCCAGCAGGGCATGAAGTTGTCCGATGGCGGTCTGATTCGGATCATCACAATAGAGTTTGACGCCGTGAATCAACCATGTCTGGGGTGTGGCCGGCCGGGACTGATACAACACAATGGATTGAATACCGGTCCAATCCACAGCGCCTGTAACCGCATGATCGAATGCAATTTTCAGTGTCTGGCGCTGGCCTGGTGCAACCGAAGGGCACAACGCCGATGTCGTGCTGTGGCCATCCTTAAAATCGGCCACCAGCGACTGTGTTTGATGCGTGGTGTTGGTCACATCAACCAGCAGACCGTTGTATAACCCCAAGTTTAGATCGCCGACGCTGCGCACCATGCCGGGCCAGCGCGATTCATCCTGTCCGCCGGTGTATTTGGGTAGATCAAGGCGAGCAGCACCCGGCTGATATTGAACTGTTGAGGAGGGTTCCCTGGCCTGCCAGGTGTGAGGGGCCGATTCGGATGAAAAGTCATCCACAATGGTGGGGCGATTCGTTTCCGCCGCGCAGAAGGAGGAGGTCCAAAAAAGCGATATCAGGAGGATAAAAAACGGTCGATAAATCATCTTTCCCACGCTATTGAACCCAGACAATGAATCGAACTGACAATGAACTTTGACTTATCAAGTGTAGCCCTCGTTTTGTATCGAAGCAAAACAATTCAGGCGGAACAATACCGACCATGTAATCATATAAGTCGTTATAAAATAATGTGTTACAATACGACGACTATTTTGTTGGACGACGTTGAATCGATGCCTTACCATATTGGTACAAAATGGTTAGATAATTTCGTCCATGGATGATCCATGTCGAAATCAAAGACATTTATCCCACCGGCAAGCAGCTTGGCGGCGCGGTTGCGTGAGCGGATTCATGCGGGCGAATATCCACTGGGCGCTGCATTGCCAACCGAGCGTCAATTGGCCGACCAATTTGACATCAGTCGAGGGACCGTTCGTCTGGCACTGCGCATGTTGCAGCAGGAACATTTGATCGTCCGTCAGCAGGGTCGGGGCACATTTATCACCAGTTCATTGAATTCCGGGCCGCCGGCCAATCTGCAGGTCGGGTTGATCGGATTGATGCTGTATGATGTTGAATATGGGTTTACCGGGCTGGTTCAAGGCGCCTGTGCTGCGGCGGCCAGTCGGGGATATACGGTGGCGATGGGATCGGTGCACAATACAACCGAGGAGTTGCGGTCGGTTCGTGCCTTCATGCGGGACAATGCGCTAGGGGTGGTGCTTGCGCCGCGGTCCACGGAGGCGCGGGCTTATTATCAGGAGTTGATCGGGGAGAACATCGCGGTCGTGCTCGCGGACATGTGCATTCCGGATTGCCGTGAAGACCATGTATTGATCGACAACGCCTATGGAATCCAACTGTCCACCCGACATCTGATCCAACTGGGGCATCAACGACTTGCCTATATATCGGATGATTTTGCCCTGGATGATTTTCCTCCCATCGTTTCAGAACGTCGGCGCGGGTTTGTGGAAGCCTGTCGGCAGGCGGGCAACTGTGCGATGGAGTTGATCAACATCAATCCCAGGGAATATCAGGTAAAGCTGAGGGATTTGCTCACCAAACCCAATCATCCGACGGGAATCGTTGCCTACAACGACACCTGGGCCGTTCGCATCATTCATGAGGCGACGGCATTGGGAATGAAGGTGCCGCGTGATTTGTCGGTGGTTGGGTTTGATGATTCGACCCTGGTGCCCAAATGCGAGGTTCCATTGACGACCATCAATCCAGAGCGCGATGAGATGGGCACGGCCGCCGTTGAATTATTGATCGCCAAGATTGAGCGAACAAAGTCACAACCGGTTCATGGAATACTCATCACGCCGCGGCTGGTGGTTCGAGAATCCACGGCGCCTCCACCATCGGCCGTGACAACATGAAGTGGAATCGTTCTAATGGGTTGCGGACTGGTTGGAATTGATAATCGATGTGGGAACGAGCGCGATGAATAAAACCGTTTTGAGTTTTCTGGCCCATCCGGATGATGCCGAGATTCTTTGCGGCGGGACTCTGGTTCGGTTGGCGGAGGCGGGTTGGAGTGTTCACATCGCCACCGCCACCGCGGGCGACTGTGGGACGATGACGCAGACACCCTGGGAGATCGGCGCCACGCGCACGCAGGAGGGGAAAAAGGCGGCCGAATCCATCGGGGCAACCTATCACTGCCTTGGGGAGAAGGACATTTACGTCTGCTACGACCAGCCGACGCTGCAAAAGACGGTCGATCTGTTCCGCCGGGTCGCCCCGTCGCTGGTTTTCACCCATCCGGCCAAGGATTACATGATGGACCATGAGATGGTTCATCTGCTGGCCCGCGCGGCCAGTTTCGGATACGGCGCGCCCAACGCATCGACGTTTCCGCTGCTACCCGGATCCCATGTGCCTCATCTGTATTACTGCGATCCGATCGAAGGGGTCGATCCGCAGGGGAATCTGGTCACACCCACCACGGTGATCGATGTGACGGCCGTCATGGACAAAAAATCGCACATGCTGGCGTGCCACGCCTCGCAGCGCGAATGGCTTCGCGCCCATCATGGGATGGATGAATACATCGAAGCGATGAAACGGCACGGCATTTTGCGGGGCAAACAGGCCGGACTGGCCTATGCCGAGGCGTTTGTTCAGCACCTGGGACACGCCTATCCGCACGATGACATTCTGGTTGAACTTTTAGGGAGCAAAAAATAATGCCCAAATCATTGACGATGTTGAACACGATCAAGGGATCGTTGCTGGAAAAATTTTATCCCGCCGGATGGGATCTGAGGAAGATCGACCGGTGCTGCGGGCTGGGATTGAAGAAGATCACCACGCGGGCGCGTTTCTGGAACCGCAATTTCAAGCCGGTGGTGGTGGAGGATGTCTCCGAGATGGACCAGCTCATGGGGGATGCCATCGCCGACCAGATCGAGAAGACCCGCAAGGTGGGCCAGGAACTGGCGATTATTTTGCCGGTTGGACCGATGGGGATGTACAAGACCGTGGTGAAGCGGATCAAAGCCAGCGGAACCCGCTGCGATCATGTCACCACGTTCAACATGGATGAGTGGTCGGACGCCGCCGGCAACACCATGCCCGGCGACCAGCCCGGCGGTTTTGAAAACGCGATGAAGGGTGCGTTGTTCAATCCACTGGGACGGCTGACCGTGCCGGCCGAACAGCGCAATTTCGCCACGCGAAAGAACCTGCCCACCTATGCAGGAAAAATCGCCGCGATCAAAAAGCGGGGTGGGCGGCTGGTGACGGTGTATGGCATCGGCCGGGCATGTCACATCGCCTTCTGGGAGCCGCAACTCGCCGGCCAATATCCCGAGTCGCGCTGGAAGCGCCAGACCCACCGGCTGGGCGTTGCGCTGCATCCGCTGACCATCGAACAGAATTCCCTGCACAGTTTCAACAGCCGATTCACGCTGATCCCCTGTTTTGCCAACACCATCGGCCCGGGGTTGTTCCTGCAAAGCGATTTCTGCATCGGCGGCGCGGATGGCGCCTATCCCGACCGCGGGGCGATGTGGCAGGGGATGAGCCTCTGCGTCACGCTTCAGCACGGCCCGACGCCGTGGATCCCCAGCTCATGGATGCCCACCATGCCCGGCCGACTCTTTTTCGTGCGGCAACTGGGAGGCCCGCTGGAGCCGGATGCGCATTGATTGAACGTCAGCGTTGAAATGCCGCGATCAATCCACCGGCCACCCGTTGCTTGATCCGCTCCATTTCAGGCGTCCGGTCCCCCAATATTTTTTCAACGGATGTCACCGGCCTGCCCGTCAGCCCGCAAGGGACGATCAGGTCGAAATACCCCAGTTCGGTGCGCACGTTCAGGGCGATTCCGTGCAATGACACACCCCGGCGGATTCGCACCCCCAGCGCGCAGATTTTGGCCGCGATTCCCTGTTCATTGTTCACCCAAACCCCCACCGCGCCCGCTTCCAGGTGGGCTGCGATGCCGATCCCATCCAGCACCTTCACCACCGCCTCCTGCAAGGTCCGCACATATCCGCCCACCGACAAACCGTGATCGACCAGCCGAATGATCGGGTATGCCACCACCTGGCCGGGACCATGAAACGTCACATCCCCGCCACGGTCGGTCCGCACCACATCCACGCCCAATTTGTTCAATTGATCGGCCGATGCGATCAAATGCCGCTCCCCGCCGTCGCGCCGGCCGAGCGTAATCACCGGCGGATGCTCAACGATCAAAATCCGTTCGGGAGCGCCATCAAGAACTTCCTGATGGGCCTCCTCCTGCTTGGCCCATGCTTGGCGATATTCCATCAATCCCAGATCGATGACCTGCATATTCGATTCCACGACGCGGATTATTCCCACTCGATCGTCGCCGGCGGCTTGGAGCTGATGTCGTAGACGACGCGGTTGACGCCGCGGACTTCGTTGATGATCCGGTTGCTCATCGTCGCCAGCACGTCGAAGGGGATTCGCGCCCAGTCGGCGGTCATGAAATCCTGGCTCTCGACCGCGCGGATGGCGACCACCGAATCGTAGCTGCGGGCATCACCCATCACGCCCACCGTGCCGATTGGGAGCAGCACCGCGAAGACCTGCGCGGTTTTGCGATAGAGGTTGTTGGCCACCAGCTCCTCCAGCACGATCTCATCGGCATCGCGCAGGATGCGCAGGCGCTCGGGTGTAATTTGCCCGATGATCCGCACCGCCAGGCCGGGGCCGGGGAATGGATGCCGCCAGACCAGATTTTCAGGCAAACCCAGCATCTCGCCCACCCGTCTGACTTCATCCTTAAACAGCTCGCGCAACGGCTCGACCAGCTCAAAACCGAGTTCCGCGGGCAAACCGCCCACGTTGTGGTGCAGCTTGATATTGGCGGCCGTGCCGGCGTAACCGTGGCCGGACTCGATCACATCCGGATAGAGCGTCCCCTGAGCCAGAAATTGCGCATCGTCGATGCCGGCCGCCTCGCGTTTGAAGGCCTCGATGAATTTGCGCCCGATGATCTTGCGCTTTTGTTGCGGGTCGGTGACATCCTTCAATGCGTCCAGAAAATGTTCCGTGGCATCGTGTACGCGCAGATCGATCTTGAAATGGTCGCGGAAGGTCGATTCCACCAGTTGCCGTTCGTTTTTGCGCAACAGGCCGTTGTCGACGAAGATGCAAACCAGTTGATCGCCGATGGCCTTGTGCAGCAGGGCGGCCACCACGGAGGAATCCACCCCGCCGCTCAGGCCGCAGATGACCTTGCCCATCCCCACCTGTTCGCGGACGTGGCGGATGGTCTGTTCGATGAAATTCCCCATCGTCCAATCGCCCCTGCAGTGGCAGATGTCGTAAAGAAAATTCTGGAAAATCTGTTCGCCGCGGGGGGTGTGGGTGACTTCCGGATGAAACTGCACACCATAAAAGGTGCGATCGCGGTGTTTCATCGCGGCATAGGGGCAGGTTGGGGTGGTCGCCAGCGGCACAAACTCGGCCGGAAGTTCGTGAATCTGGTCGCCGTGGCTCATCCAGACGGTGGTGTCGGCGGGCAGGCCGCGCACCAGCGCATCGTCGCCGGCCACCGTTAGTTTGGCACGACCATATTCGCGCGCCTTGGCCGGTTTTACCTGTCCGCCGAGGATGTGCGCCCCCAGTTGCATCCCGTAACAGATGCCGAGGATCGGCACGCCAAGGTCAAAAATCCGCAGGTCGCATTTGGGCGCATCGGCCTCATAGACGCTGGATGGGCCGCCGGAAAGAATCAATCCCTTGGGGTTGAGCTTGCGCAATTCATCCAGCGAAATATCCGGCCTGACCAACTCGCTGTACACCCCTTTTTCCCTCACCCGTCGGGCGATGAGCTGGGCATACTGCGATCCAAAGTCCAAAATGGGAATGACTTCATCGTGAAGCATCCGATAGTCCTACCGCATCGGGCCGGGGAATGCAAAAGTGGCGGGTGGGTTTACCCGTGCCGTCGGCCGCCCTAGGATTGGTATTGCACTTTTAAAAGAAAGGTTGGACATGTCCATTCAATCGCTGATCGCAACGGGAACCAAGCTCTGGCTCGATTCCATCGACCCCAAAATGGTTCAGGAAAACCGCGCCCTGGGGGCCAGCGGCGCCACATCCAACCCGATCATCATCGCCGACATCATCAAAGGGGGCGGTTATGACCCGGCCATTTCCAAGCTGATTTCACAGAAGCTGGACGACACCGCCATCGCCTGGCAATTGACCGATCAGCTTGTTCGCGATGCTCAGAAGGTCTTTTTGCCCTCGTGGCAACAGACCAAAGGCAATGATGGGTATGTCAGCTTTGAGCTGGACCCGCTTCTGGAAGACCCGCACGATGCCCCGCCGCACGCCCAGCGTGTTCAGAAATACATTGAGCTGGCCAAAAAATGGTCGGCCGGACATCAAAACCGCATGATTAAAATCCCCGCCACCGCGGCCGGGTTGGATGCGCTGGAGGAAGTCGCCGCCGCCGGCGTCACCATCAATGTCACGCTGATTTTCTCCCATCGCCAATACAAGGTCTCACGGGAGGCCATCTGGCGGGGCGCCCAGCGCCGACGCGAGGGGTTGGACCAATTTAAGAGCGTCTACAGCATCTTCATCTCCCGTGAAGATGTGTATACCGAGAAGCATGTCTCCACCCTCAGCCCCGCCGCACAAGGGCAGGTGGGCATTCTCAACGCCAAGGAAGTCTGGCGCGACAACCAGCAATTCTGGAGCGACAAAAAGCTTCGGCTGCAACAGGAGATCATCTTCGCCTCCACGGGTGTCAAAAATCCCAAGGATTCACCCGATAAATATGTTGAAGCGCTGGCCGGCAGCGACATCCAGACCAATCCGCCGGCCACCAACGAGGCCGTCCAACGGCTCAATAAAACCTACACCCGCAAGGTCGATCAATTTCCCCCACAGGCGGTCATTGATGAAATCCACCAGAAGGTGGACATGCAAAAGCTGGAGCAGAAGTTGATGGAGGAGGGGATCGCCAAATTCGCCGATCCGATGAAGGCGCTCATTAAGCTGATCGCCGGCCGACGCGCTGCATTGGCGTAATATTCATTGAATCGGGCGCCTTTTTATGCAGCTATTTCTGGAGACAGACAGTCTCGACGAAATCCGCCAGGCGCGGGAACTGGGCGTCATCGACGGCGTCGTCACCACGCCGTTGGCCGCCCAGCGTGAAAAAAAGCCGTATCCCAAGGTGCTGGCGGAGATGGCCGAACTGGCCGGCGGGCCGGTCTTTGCGGATGTCACCAGCCATCTGTTGCGCGACATGATCGCCGAGGCCAAAACACTTGCGGCCATTTCCGACGACATCATCCTCAAACTACCGGCCAACAAGCCGGGCCAAAAGGCCCTTCGTCATCTCGCTCGCCACGACATCCACATCAACATGACACTCTGTTTCAACGCCGCACAGGCGATCGCCGCCGCCAAGGCCAATGCCGCCTACATCAGCCCTTACATCGGTGAACGTGATGAGAAACCGACCAAAACCCGCCTGAAACTGATCGCCAAAATCCGCCGGATTTTCGCCAATTACGAATACCCCACCCGCATCCTCGCCTCCCCGGTTCGCACCAGCAATGAACTGGTGGAGGTGGCTTTGTTGGGGGCGGATGCGGCCGCCGTCCCATTGAGCGTCTTCGATCAGATGCTCACCAACCCACTGACCGAAGCCAAACTCAAACAACTCCTCAGCCGCTGGAAACCACCGAAATTTTAGGCTTTGTGTGTCGGCTGGAGGCTCTCCGGTTAAACTGATTCACATGGCCCACATCCTCGCCATCGATCAGGGCACCACGTCAACCCGCTGCTCGCTGGTGGATCAGGATGCGAACCTGAAACTCCAACAGCGCGAACATCGCCAGATCCATCCCCAACCCGGCTGGGTCGAGCATGATCCGCTTGAAATCTGGAATTCCACCCGGCAAGTCATCGCGGATTGCCTGTCACAGCATGGAACTGGGCAGATCGCGGCCGTCGCGTTGACCAATCAGCGCGAAACCACGCTCATCTGGGATCGTCGCACCGGCCGGCCGTTTTATAACGCCATCGTCTGGCAGGACACGCGCATCCGCCACGCCTGCGAACAATACGCCGCCGATTCGTTCTCCCCTGTTGTCACCCAGAAAACCGGCCTTCCCATCGCCACCTATTTTTCCGCACCGAAAATCCGATGGATTCTGGATCATGTGGATTTGGCCCGCGACGCCGCCGCCCAGGGTCATGCCCTTGCGGGGACGATCGATTCATGGCTGATCTGGAATCTCACCGGCGGCCCCAATGGTGGCCGACATCTGACCGATGTCACCAACGCCTCGCGCACCTTGCTGATGAATCTGCGCACGTTGGATTGGGATGATGAACTGCTGGAATTTTTCAACATTCCACGTTCGCTGCTCCCCCGCATCAACCCCTCATCCGACCCGGCCGCGTATGGTTTGACCGATCCCGCCGGGCCGATTGGCGCATCGGTTCCCATCGCCGCGAACTTGGGTGATCAGCAGGCCGCCCTCGTCGGCCAATGCTGTTTTGCCCCCGGCGAAATCAAAAATACCTATGGAACCGGCTGTTTTTTATTGATGAACACCGGCACAACGCCTGTTGTCTCCACGCGCGGCCTGCTGACCACGGTTGGCTATCAATTCGCCGGCCGTCCGCCTGTCTATGCGCTGGAAGGCTCCATCGCCGTGGCGGGCGCGGCCATCCAGTGGCTGCGCGACAACCTGGGTATCATCACCCAATCCGCACAGGTTGAATCGCTCGCCGCCGGCGTCGCCGACAATGGGGGCGTCTATTTCGTCCCCGCATTTTCCGGCCTGTTCGCCCCATACTGGCGATCCGATGCCCGCGGCATCATTGTCGGCCTCAGTGCGCACTCCACCAAGGCCCACATCGCCCGCGCCGCGCTCGAATCCACCGCGTTTCAAACCCTCGACGTGCTGTCGGCCATGCGACAGGATTGCCCCATCACGCTGCAATCGCTCAAGGCCGATGGCGGCATGTCGGCCAACGGATTGCTGATGCAATTTCAGGCCGATCTGCTGGATATTCCGGTGGTGCGTTGCCAGTCGGCCGAGACGACCACACTTGGAGCCGCCTTCGCGGCCGGTCTGGCGGTGGGATTCTGGCAAGATGAAGACGCCCTGCCACAAACCTGGCGCATCGACCGCTCCTGGCGGCCGACGATGTCCCCATCCACTCGCCAACGGCTGCATGGCCAATGGCAAAAGGCGGTCGAGCGTTCGTTGAGATGGCTCTCCGCCGATGAGGCGCAATAAAAAAACACTGGCGGACGATCCGCCAGTGTCGGGGTTCCAAATCGCAATCACGAACACTTACCGCAACTGCTGCCAGTATTCGCCCGGCATGTCCACCGCCAGTTGCAGCGCGCCGTTGGCACCGGCGTAGAGGGGTTCTTCAACCACCGCCACGCGCCCGCCGCCGATCGCCTGCATGGCATCCTCGATGCGCTTGTTCAGGCCATCCATCAGCGCCCCGCCGCCCGACAGCACGATGTTGTGACGCAGCCGTTCCTGGAATTCGGGGTTGAAACTGGAGACCAGCTTCTGAATTCCCTCGACGATTGGAGAGATCAGAATCTCGCATGCCTGACGAACATCCGCGGTGATGTCATGCGGCGTCGGCTTGCCATCCACCGGGATCATCACCTCGATCTTGTCCTTGGCATCGGAGACAAACCCGTACTGCTCCTTGAATATCTTGCACATGTTGACGGTCAACTGCGCCTTGGGGAAACGCGCCCGAATCAGGTCATACAGCTTCTGATCCACCGCATCGCCCGCCAGTGGATAGGAAATTTCATCTTCCTCAACCGGAACCGTGCCGTGCATCCGGCACAGGTCGGTCGTGCCGGCGCCGATGTCGATCACCAGCACATCGCTCATGCGCTCCATGCCATAGGCGACCGTAAACGGTTCGGAGACGATCATCACGCTGTCCAGCACTTCGCGGGCGATGTCCAGAATCGCCTGCTTGTTCTTGACCGTTGCCCGCGAAGGGACGCCGATTACGCCAAACAGCACCTCATCGCGGCCCGGATGCACCAGGTCCACCATGTGCCGCAACAATACCTTGGCGGCCTCCAGGTTTTTACGCTGTTCCTCCGCGCTGTTGGCATCATCATCCCGCGTCCCCTTGATGACGCCCTTTTCCAGAGGGCGATACAAATCAACCGCCAGCCGGTTGTCCAACGCCGCCCGGCCGTAGATCACATCCGCCTTCAAAAACTTGCGGCTGACGGCGTCCTTGGGATAACCCACATAGCTTTCCACCGTCTTTCGCGCGCCCGACAACGACACAATCGAGCTGCGCGATGTTCCCAGGTCGATGCCCAGCAACAACACTTTTTCATCGCGTCCGGTGTCCTGATCATTGGGGGCCAGGATCGGCCGGCCGGCCACGGGCTTCACTCTTGGTGCTGCATTCGCTTCGGTCATGGATGGTCTCCGTTAAAGGGTTCTCTACTATACTCTATTTTCAACTGTCCTGATTTTGATCCGAAATCGGTCCGGTGGCAAAGGTTTGCGGCGGCAACGCGGGCCGGTTCGACACGGCCGGCTGGGCCTCGTCGGCTGTCGCGACGGCTGTCGCAGCGGCCGTCCCGTCGGCCGGTTGGTCGGTTCCCTCCGCCACACCCGCCAATTCATCGGCCGACTGGTCGATCTCGATGCCGCGAAGGCGGAGATTTTCCTTGAAAATCTCCACCAATACCTTGTTTTGCTCCTGCTGCATCGACGGCGCGCCGCCGTATCGACGCGGCGCGAATCCGCCGCCGCCCCCCGTGCCGATCCGGCTGATCGCCACCGTCATCTGCGCCAGCAGGCTTTCGGCCTTGCGGACGAACGATTCCAGCCGCTGGATCTGATGATCCATCTGCAGCGCGGTGTTCGACACCTTGCTGGTCAGGTTGCGGTTGTCCTTGAACAGCCCGTTGATCGCATCGGCCACCGAGGCCCGAATGGCCGTGACGTCCGTGCCGCCGACGTTGGTGGCGTTGGAAAGGGCCTGATCCACCACCTGCGCCACGCGGCTGCGGATTTTGTCCCGGTCCAGCACCCAGACGTTTTTGCCCTTGAACTTGTCGGTCAAGGCATCAAATGGAACCTGCGATGCGGCCGTGTCGAGCGCTGAATCGATCGCGCTGGCGATCGGCTGGTGCTGGGCGCTTAAGTTTAATGGTTCGGGGTCGGGTGTCAGCGATTCGGTGATGATGCCATGCTCGGCCAGCGCGCCATACCCCATCTCCGCGGGGTCGGCCTGAACATGGCCGTCAACCGGCTGGCCGGTGGATCGGATAAACCCGCGGAAACGATAACGCACGGTAGAGAAATCCTCGCTGAACGCTTCGCCGTCACGCCATCATACGCCCTGTCCCGCCACGGAAGCAAAGAAAATCCGAATACGGGGCATGGTCCGATAAAATAGCGTTAATTCATCCGTTTGCCACCGCGGGTGCCTGTCCACGGGTGGCCAATTCCTGCTGCAGCCGTTCGATGAATTCCGCCAGCGCCATCGATCCCTTGTCCCCTTCGGTGCGGTGGCGGATGGCAACCTGGCCGGCCTGTTGTTCCTTTTCGCCCAGCACCACCATGTATGGAATCTTGTCCAGCGTGGCGGTGCGAATCTTGGCGCCGATCTTGTCGGGACTGAGGTTTGATTCCACGCGCAAGCCGGCCGCTTTCAACGAGTCGGCCGTCTGCTCGGCGTATGCGTTGGATTTTTCCGAGATCGACAGCACCGCCACCTGCACGGGGGCCAGCCACAGCGGAAACGCCCCGGCAAAATGCTCGGTCAGCACCCCGATGAATCGCTCCATCGACCCGAAGGGCGCGCGGTGGATCATCACCGGCCGATGCGGCTTGTTGTCGGCACCGGTGTAGGCCAGATCAAACCGCCGCGGCAGTTGATAATCCACCTGCACGGTTCCCAGTTGCCACTCGCGGCCGATCACATCCCTGACGACAAAATCGATCTTCGGCCCATAAAACGCCGCCTCGCCCGGTTCAACGGTGAAATTCACACCCAGCGTCTGGGCCGCGTCTTTGCAGGCTTTTTCCGCGCGGTCCCACTGGTCGGCGTCGCCGACATACTTGGCCGAATCCGGGTCGCGCAAGCCGACGCGCACGCGATATTGATTCATACCCAGTGTCGCCAGAACGATCTTCACCAGCTCCAGACACCCCTGAATCTCACCCGACACCTGCTCCTCGGTGCAGAACAGGTGCGCATCATCCTGAGTAAAACCGCGCACGCGGGTCATGCCACCCAGTTCACCACTTTTTTCCCAGCGATAGACCGTGCCGAATTCCGCCAGCCGAACCGGCATCTCGCGATAGCTCCGCTGTTCGGAGGCGAAGATGCGTATGTGCATCGGACAATTCATCGGCTTGAGCAGATACCCCTCCACCTCACCCTTTTCCATCCGGTTGGCCAGTTCAGCGCACCCGCATCCCTCGGCCGCCAACTGGTCCACCAGTTCGCGGTCCACCAACGGCGGAAACTGCGACTCGCGATAATAGGGATAATGCCCTGAAGTCTTGTACAACCCCAGCCGCCCGATGTGGGGGGTGAAGACCTGCTGATAACCCTGTCGGCGCAGATGTTCGGAGATGAAATTCTGCAATTCCTGGCGAACCACCGCCCCCTTGGGTTTCCACAACACCAGACCCTGTCCCACCGCGTCGTCGATGGTGAACAACCCCAGTCGCGGCCCCAGCACGCGATGGTCGCGCTTCTTGGCCTCCTCCAGCATCCGCAGATGCTCATCAAGCTGCTTGCGGTCAAAGAAACTGGTTCCATAAATGCGGGTGAGCTGCTCGCGGGCGGCATCCCCTCGCCAATATGCCCCGGCCAGATTCAACAGTTTCACCGCCTTGATCCGCCCGGTGGATGGCAGATGCGGCCCACGGCACAAATCGGTGAAATCACCCTGCCGATAGATCGAAACGCTCTGTTCACCCTGTTTGGCCAGTTCGTCGATGATCTCATCCTTGAACCGCTGATTTTCCTTGTGCAGCAAGTCTTTGGCCCGATCGGGCGCCACATCCTCGCGGCTGAAGGGGAGGTCCTGCTCGACGATCCGCTGCATCTCCTTTTCGACCTTCGGCAATTCATCGGCCGAAAAACCGACCTCTTTGGGGAATTCGATGTCGTAATAAAACCCGTTGTCGATCACCGGCCCGATGGTGTACTGCACCCCCGTCCCATACAGATGCCGCAGCGCCTGCGCCAGCACATGCGCGCAGCTGTGCCGCATGACAAACAACCCTTCCGGGTCGCGGTCGGTGATGATCTGCACCTCGTGCGGCCCGCCGGTCAGGGGATAAAACAGATCGACCAGCTTGCCGTTCACCTTGCCGACAATCGCCGCCTGCGCCAGCCGTTTGCCGATCCCCTCGGCCAACTGGCCCACGGTGGTGCCATCGGGAATCTCCTTGATCGAGCCATCGGGCAATTTAATTTGTGCCATGAGAAACCTTCATGTCAGATGTCGTCTGTCATCGAATGGCAATTGACCGAATCATCGCGGGGGCGATGACTGCCCGCTTGTTTACGTGCCGGCCGGCAGGGGGGTCTGGTCGAAACGGCTGCCTTCGACTTTGATCCGGCGGTTGGTCTTGGGGGCCGGCGGGAGAACCGTGCTGATGAGCATCGCGCCAACCGTGATGACCACGTTGATGATCAGCAGGTAGATCGCCAGCCGACCGCCGATTCCCTGGCCGGCCACAAAAAGCTCATCCAGCGGGGCGACGAAATACATCACGATGGCCGTTGCCAGCATCAACACCAGCGACACGGGGATCAACCCGCGCCACGCCAGCATCATCAACTGGTCAAAGCGAAATCGCGGCAGGCTCCAGCGCACCCACATGAAGACAAAGATGATGACGATCGTTTTGGCGAAGAAGACGACCCCCCGCAAAATGCAGATCCACAAACTGGAGGACAACCCCGGATTTTCGGCCGGCCCGGTCAGGCCGGGCAGATGCCACCCGCCAAAGAAGAGCGCCACGCACAATGCGCTGGTGGTGATCATGCCGGCATATTCACCCAGGAAAAAGAGGGCAAACCGCATCGAGCTGGATTCGGTGTGATAGCCGCCGACCAGTTCCTGTTCGGCCTCGGCCAGATCAAACGGGGCGCGGTTGGCCTCGGCGTGGATGCAGACCAGAAAGAGCAGAAACGTCAGCGGCTGCGTGAAGACATTCCACGCGGGGATGTAGCCGGCCCAGTAATGCGCCTGCTTGTCGACGATGACGTTCAAATCCAGCGTGCCGAACATGAGCACGATCGTCAGCACGCCCAGCGCCAGCGGGATTTCGTAGCTGATCATGTTGGCGGTGGCGCGCAGACCGCCCAGGAATGAATATTTGTTGTTACTGGCCCATCCGCCGATGACGACGCCATACACCGCCAGCGACAAAATCGCCAGAATGAACAGCACGCCGATGTTCAACGACGCGATCTGAAATGGTTCCTGAAAGGTGACGGCAAACGTATCGGCCTGCTGCGCGGGGACGACATTCACCACCTGCGCATCATAAGGAATCTGTGATGCGATGGCGGCCTGTTGGTCGGTCGCATTTGCCGGGGTCTGCACCGTCCAGGTGCGCTGCCATGTGCCACCCCACGGGATCACCGCGATGCTGACGATGATGACCGCGATCATCAAACCGGGGGCGAGGGTGAACAGAACCTTGTCAACGCCGCCGGGGCGATAGTCTTCCTTGAAGATGAATTTCAATCCATCCGCTATGGGTTGCAGCAACCCGCCGTAACCGACGCGGTTGGGGCCAAGTCGATCCTGAACCCACGAGGCGACTTTGCGCTCGAGCAAAATGAGATACGCCACCGAACCCAGAACCGTTCCGTGAACGATCAGAGCGATCCAAAACCAGACCGGCAGGCGTAAAATCCATTCAAGCATGGTGGGTCCCGTTCATCCTTGCTGACCAGCGCGAAGACGGCAATTACTTTTTCTTGGCCGGAGCGGCGGCCTTGGCGGCCGGGGCTGCAGGAGCAGCGCCCTTGGCCGGCGCGGCACCCTTGGCGGCCGGAGCTGCGCCCTTCGCCGGTGCGGCGCCGGCGGCCGGCGCGGCCCCTTCAGCGCCGGGAGCGGCTTCTTCCTTCACCGTCTTGGCGACCGCCTGCTTGCGATGGGCAACCTTCGGCAACCCAAACACGCTCTTGCTGTCGTTCCACTTTTCCTCATCCTTGAGTTTGTCCAGCCGCTCGGTGCGGGTCAGCACATTGCGATGACGCACCAGAGAGTTGGCGCTCTTCAAACTACGATCCATTGACATCGTGACACCTCAAAATTCCAGTTCCAAACCGCTGTTTCAACAGGGCGGAGCATGATAATGTTCCAATCGTCCAGTGACAACAGGCACGGAGCGGTTATGCAAAGGATATTTTACGGAATCTTGCTGTTAGTGTCGATGTCGGCCTCCGCCCAAGCCCAGCCGGCCACCCAACCGGGCGATTCCCCCCGCCAGGCCTACGAACGCCTGGTGGTGGCGATGCGCGAGGGGGATGGGGCGACCATCCGCCAATCCATCGTTGCCCAGGGGGATGACCAACAACGACTGGTCGATGCGCTGGTGAATTATGCCCAGTCATTATCAACAATGCGCCAGGCTGCGGTGCAAACCTATGGAGCGGCACAGTCGCGCATCCTGACCGGCGACCCGGCCGACCACGAAAAACGTCTGGAAGCGATCCGCCAGGCCATTGAGCAGATCGATGGGGACAAAGCCACATTAAAGGTCGATTCGGCCAATACCCCGCTGATCCATATGAGAAAAATGGACGGCCATTGGCGCGTGCCGCTGGGGGAAATGCTGACCGACCTTGAACCGGGCCAAATCGCCCAACAAATCGAAGAAATGGCATTACAGGTGCGGGTGTTCGATGAAACGACCGCCGATATTCTCGCTGGCAAATTCCACACCGCCGACGAGGCCGCCCAAGTCATGCGCGGCCGGCTGATCCGCCCGGCATCCGAACCCACCACCGCAACTACAAAACCCGGATAATGAACGAATGATGATCCATTTCATTTGTATTGCCTAAACTATTGAATCCATTCCTTTTCGGTCCTAAATAGCCTTAAAATGACTGAAAAATAAAATTTGGGGCGATCCCATTATTTTGAAAATAATGCTTGACTTGGATCAGACATCCGTTGTAGAACGCTATCGATAGATAGAGGAGACGGAGCTGTAATGTTCCATTCCGGAACAAGGGGCAGTTCAAAGTAAAAATTTAATTGCATCCGTTGGCTTGAGATGGGTTGTTTACGCGCTGTCCCAAGAGCCTCGGATAAGTGAAAAGGGGTTTGACATGATTCCTGCCGCCCACGTTTCTCAGTGCCTCATACCAGAGGTTTCGCTGCCGGAGCCTGATGCGCTCAATTGGGTCGCACAATCCCCATTGATGTGCGCGCTGACCGCGCGGGCCGAGCAGGTGGCGCCGCGCAAGGCCACGATTTTAATTCAGGGGGAGACCGGCTGCGGCAAGGAGATGCTGGCACGGCACATCTGGGCCTCCAGCCGTCGTGCCCATCGCCCGTTCATTCCCGTGGATTGTTCCACGCTCAACGACCACCTGATCGAAAGCGAACTCTTCGGCCACGTTCGCGGCGCCTTCACCGGCGCCACGCAGGATACGCTGGGTTTGATCCGCAGCGGCAACGGGGGGACGGTTTTTCTCGATGAAATCGGCGAATTGCCCCTGCCCCAGCAGGCCAAATTGCTTCGCGTGTTGCAGGAGCGCACGGTTTTGCCGGTTGGGTCCACAAAGCGATTTCCGGTCGATGTGCGGTTTATGGCCGCCACCAACCGGCCGTTGATTGAGATGGTCCATCAGGGAACCTTCCGTGCCGACCTCTACTATCGGCTGAACGTGATCAACCTGCGTGTGCCGGCCTTGCGTCAGCGCCCGCTGGACATCGTGCCCCTGGCCCGCCATTTCATTGACCAGCAGGCGGCTTTATATGATGAGCCTCCCTGCATTTTGTCGGCGTCCGCCGCCGAGGCGCTGCGGGCGTGGCATTGGCCCGGCAATGTGCGTGAACTGTCCAACATCATCGAACAAATGCACATCCTGTGCAGCGGCCGCGCGATCGAACTCGATGATCTGCCACCCCATTTTCATTCCGGCCCGCCGGTCTCCACCAGCGATGGCCTGCGTCTTGAGGATGTCGAACGCCGAACCATCATTGAAGCCCTTCACCGTACCAATTACTGCAAGGCGGCCGCCGGTCGACTGCTCAATCTCAACATCCAGCGGCTCAATCGCCGAATTGTCCGCCTGAATATCCCCATGCACTGAATTCAATGTATGCAGAACATCGCGCCAAGTGACGCCGCGCGCGTAGATTCGCGCCCCAACACAGGTCATTTCAACCACCCCTGTTCAATATAACCTGTGCCTCTCGTTACCCTCTGCGGATCAGACAGTTGCGCTGATTCGCGCTGTGATTTGGCCTGTTAAAACAACCACTTTTCTCTTTTGACCTCCTTCCGGCTACGCATGCGCCAGGCTGTCATAAGCCCATTCAAACACTGCACTTGCAAAAATCTTATCAACGCCCTCATCGTGTGGCACATCGTTCGTTAATGCCCAGGCATGGAATCGGTTGTAACAAAAATGAGCGGCTCAGGGGTCGAAGAGACCGGCTTGTCGGCCGCACATGAAACGATGACGGAGCAGGCCATTTTGGCCGTGGGTTGGGCCGAGGTGCCGGCACAGTGGCGGGCGTTGAATCTCTGGACGACCGCTCATCCCAGGCGGGCGATCGAGTTGATGCGGATGATGCGTTTTGACCTGACCTTGGTTCACGATCAATCGCCAAATGAGTCGCCATGGGCGTTCATCCGCCGAATGAGGCAAGGTTGGCCGCGACAGCGCTGGGCGCTGGTGGCGCCGCACCTTGATGAGGCGCGGGAGATCCAGGCCCGAAGCCTGGCCGCCTGGCGGATTTTCACCCACCTTCCCGGCGTCGCCGAGCTGCGACGTACCACCAACCGGCCGCGTGATTCGGACCTTGTGCGATCAAAACGAGTGTCCCGGTTTTGAACAATCCCGCCGACTGATGAGTTGGCAAGTAACAAATACGCGGTGCCGCATACGCCATTTCATGCGGCAGGGAGATCGAGGCGATCCCATTTAATTCGCCTCAACGAGGTATCCAGGGCTTCGGCCCGGAAAGACAAGGAGTTTCATCATGTTCAGTAAGAAGACAGCTATCGTGTGTGCCGCAGTGGCGGCCTTCGGAATCAGCGCTTCATTTGCCAGTGCCACCGTGACATACAGCACGAATTTTGACAGCATGAGCCTTGGCAGCATTAATGGACAGGAAGGATGGCAGGTTACAAATCCCAGCTTTGACCAGGAAGTAATCAGCGGCGCGGCTCACAGTGGCACGCAGATGTACAATTCCACCAACACCTATACCACGGGTTCTTTTGGTGATCAGCCTTTTTCGGCCCCTCTGCCAGGCGGCAATGCGGCAGGTGAATCGACCGTTTCCGGTGTAACAGGTAATACTGCCACATATTCCGTTTGGTTTAAAGCCGGAACCACCTCCCAGGACAACAGTGCCATTAGCATTTCTCTGTCGGACGTGGGGGGGTCACGTATAAATTACGTGTCTCTTGATAACAGTAACGCTGGTGGAGTATTGCTGACTGTATATGACACCACTTCAAATGGATTTGGGAATACCGCAGACTTCAACCCTTCCTCGCTTGGCAATGTTGACCGAACCAGTTGGCATCAGCTCCTGGTTACATCGGTCTTCAATGATGGACCCAACAACGATGTGGTTCAATATTATGTGGATGGCAGCCTTAAAGCCACGATCGGAAGTTGGGAAGACTACTACCGCGATGATCCGGAACAGGCAGGAAATGGGAACCAACTCTTCGCTGTGGATCGCGTACTGTTCCGCGAAGGTGGAACGGCGCAGTCCGGTGTAGCCGGATTTAATTTTGATGATTTTAGCCTGACAAATGCCACCGTCCCCGAACCCAGCTACCTGGGCGTGGCGGGATTGGCGGCATCCGCACTTCTGATGCGTCGGCGTCGGGGGCGAAATCTCTTTGGACATTGAATGATTCACCCGCCGGTTCGGGAAACCGGTCCGGCGGGTTTCCTTGGAGCGGTGCCGCATCCGCTTTTTCTGCGGCGGGGAGATCGAGGCGATCCCAGTTAATTCGCCTTAACGAGGTATCCAGGGCTTCGGCCCTGAAAGACAAGGAGTTTTATCATGTTCAGCAGAAAGTCAGCTATCGTGTGTGCCGCCGCGGCGGTATTTGGATTGGGCATGGCGGTGACAAGCCAGGCGGCGATGGTTAATGTCGGACAATTCGGCGACCAGGGCTGGAAAGCGGACGACGTGCGAAACACGTCGGGCACGGACCTGGTGGGCATCAACAACACCCACGCCGGCAAGCCCGGACAAACGCCCACTGCCGCAGACGATATCGCCATCGCGGCGCAGATTAAGTTTGTCAACAGCGAACCCAGTGGCTCGACCTATGGCGGGGCGGTTTGGATCGACGGGACTACCGACAACAACGGCAAGTCGAATTACAGCGTGATCGACACGACAACCGGCTTCGGCACGGGCGCGAGTTTGCTGAGCAGCTTTAGTGCCACATACGAATCGTACAGCATCGGTAGGACGCTGGCGTTTAAGCTCGGCATTCAATCGACAGATTGGGGTACGGGTGCCGGGCAATCGCAGAATGGTTTTTCCGCCATTCGCTCCGGCGAGTCAGCTTGGGACCTCGTTCTTGTGCATCTTCATGAGCCGGCCCAGTACAACACCTGGATCACGGAGTCAGTGGACCATGACACCGGCACCTGGGCTCTATATGACCAGGCTGGAAATGCCTTCTACACTGCGCCTGGCGGTGGCACAATGAAGACGCTGGACGATTGGAACGCCGATGCGACCTGGGGACCCAAACTCTTTGGCACCGGAGCAAAAGTAACGAGCATTCAGTTTGGACTCGGAAGCTACCAGAAAAACGGAACCGCCTACCTTGATTACCTCCAGACGAACCTGCTTAATGGCGGAGACGTGGTGAACTTCGTTCCCGAGCCCAGCGCCATCAGTCTGTTGGGCGTGGGCGCGATCGCGCTGATGCGTCGGCGTCGGCGGGCATAAAAGTCTGTTGAAACCTCTTCCCGCCGGTTCGGGAAATCCGGCCCGGCGGGATTTGGATCGGGTGTGTTGCCTGGTCCGGTGTGAATGTACCATCGTTTGATGGCGGGAAATTCGATGAGGCGGTCCCATCTTAATTCGCCTCTGAGAATGGAGCAGGTCATGCGTAACGGGAAATGGGCTATCGCGTGTGCGTCGGCGGTGATGTTGGGAGGAATTGGAATGCACGAGGTGGAGGCGGACACGAATGTCATGACCGACACCACGCAATCCGGCGGTACATTCGCCGTGGATAATGATGCACTGGTGATTCATGGCAACCCAACGCCACTCCTGACGCTCAGCAATGGCGCCACAACAAGTGGTGTGCAGGCGGTGGTTATCGGCGTAAGCTCTGGTGGCGGCAGTGGCAGCTTACGCGTGGAGGGGGGCAGCACGCTTACCAACAACGAAGGGATGGGAGCGGTTTATTATGACGGTGAATATGGTCAGGCTCGCAATGGATATATTGGCTTTACCGCCGGTGGAACGGCCACGATCACTGGCGTCGGATCAACTTGGACAAACGAATATGATTTACATGTTGGATTCGATGGCGTAGGTTCGCTGGTCGTGGAGGATGGTGGACAAGCCATCAACGCCAACGGAAGAATCGCCGACGAAGCAGGTGGTTCTGCTCTGATCACAGGCAATGGATCAAAATGGACCAACTCAGGCTATCTTGGGATCGGTCCCAACCAAGGATCCGGCACGTTAAACGTGCAGGCCGGTGGATATGTCAGCAGTGACAGTGGATTCATCCGGTATGGCAGTGCAACGATCACCGGCAGCGGGTCGAAATGGGACAATACAAACTCTTTAAGCGTTGGCAATGGCAGCACGGGCATATTGATTGTGCAGGATGGGGCCCAGGTCAGTTCCAGCGTTGGATATGTCGGCGGATATCACTGGAGTGCCGGAACGGCCACCATAACCGGCACCGGATCAAGGTGGACGAACACGGGCGACTTTTTCATGTCTGGTGATAACAGTCACGCTTTTTCTGAGGTGGTGGGCACTACCAATGTTGAGACCGGCGGAACACTGGATGTGGGCGGAACGCTCAAGGTGTGGAACAAGGGTGACAGCACCAACGGCCTGCGCCTCCAAGGTGGGACGGTGAAGGCTGGTACATTGGATTTTGATAATAATGTGACGAGGTTTAATACCAACTGGACCGGTGGAACCCTGTTTATCGACGGCGGTTCGGTCAGCAATCTGGATGCGGCTCTTACCGTTCCCGCGGCCGGTACGTTGAAGGGAACCGGGACCATTGCCGGGTCTGTGACCAACGACGGCACGTTCGCCCCCGGCAACAGCCCCGGCCTGATGACCATCACCGGCGGTCTGACTCAGAATTCCGGTGCCACGCTTCTGATGGAACTGGGCGGGACCACCACCCGCGGGACGGATTATGATGCCCTGGACATCACCGGTGGGTTGTCGGCGGACGGCACGCTGGAAGTCCTGTTGGTTAATTCCTATACCCCACAGGCGGGTGACAGTTTCGATCTGTTGGACTTTGGCAGCTTCAACGGCGACTTCAGCTATGATCTGCCGAACCTGCAACAAGGATTGGACTGGGACACCTCGGCCATCAGCAGCACCGGCGTTCTCAGTGTTGTGGCCGTGCCGGAACCGGGCACGTTGACGCTGCTGGGCATCGGAGCCGCGGCATTGCTGATGCGTCGGCGTCGGGAGTCGAAATCGGTTTAAATATCAAATGATTCACCCGCCGGTTCGGGAAACCGGCCCGGCGGGTTTTCTGCAACGGCAGCGACCGAAAACATCGCCGTCGCAATAAATTCCGACTCATGTCATTGATTGCGGCGAATTTAACGGCGGATTGCACATCATTCCCCAGTCCTGCTGGTGGCCGTGGTCGGTGATGACCAGCAGGAAGCAGTTGAGCAGGTCCCGGAGCATCTGGGCGCATTTTTTGAGGCTGTCGCGGTTGAGTTTTCCGCCGTGGGTGGCGGCGCCGTGGATGATCTGGCAGCGCAGGAGGTAGATGCGTTCCACCAGTCGTTCGGTGAGCAGTCTCCATTTGCCATCGATGTACCAGGTGCGAGCGTCGAATTTTGATTTTTTGGATTTGCTGGCGCGCACCCTGCTGGGTTCTACCCAGAAATAGGCACTGAGATATTCATCGTCGAAGATGTTCATCACCTTGTCGTGTTGTTCCTGAAGCATGGATGAGAGGTGGTTGCTTTCATCGAGGCCGATGATGCGGTCGATGAATGTGCGCAATGATTGAATGTCTCGCTGGGGTTCGCGTCGATCCTCATCCCATTGGGCATAAAGGCTGTTGAAGGCGATCCAAAGGCAAATCAGCGAGGTGTCGAGGTCGGTTTCATTTTCGCAGCGGGCGATCCAACTGAAGGCGCGATGCAGTCGGATGCAGGTGGGGTGGCTGTCTTGAATAGCCAGCAGCGCCTCTTTTTTGGGCTTCCATCGGCCGCGCAATGCGTGGACGGAGAGATTGGTTGTCCCCATGGGAGGGAGTATCGCCAAAAATCATTTGGTAGCCACATCTATTTTCCATTCCAGATGAGATGGCCCAAACCAATGGCCAAACTAACTCAGCCAAACGGCCTCGGCCATGTGGAATTAACACGGCCTGGATGGGTATGAATCAATTTAGATTACTATAAATTATTTTGTTGACAATTGATTCATATTGATGTAGGTTGTTGGTTATGCCGAGTCAATTGGCCGAAAAAACGCGAATTGTGACATTGGCCAAGCGGCTGGAGGCGGATTTGTTGGCTCGGGGGTATCGGCCGGGGGATCGATATCGAACATCAATTGATACAGGGCGATTTTTGGGGGTGAGTCCGGCCACGGCGCACCGGGCGATGGAGTTGCTGGTTCGTCGAAATTTATTGAGCCGCAGGCAGGGAGCGGGGACATTTGTCGGCTCATCGCTCAAATCGTCTCCCAAGCTGGAAGTCAAGACGATTTTCGTCCTGATGGAGGAACGTCAGCGCAATGTCACCAACATTGTATTGGATGACCTGATGCAGGCGTTGGCGGGGGTTTTCCCAGGGGCGGGTGTGCAATTCAGCTTTCTGCCCGAGCGAAACGGCGTTGAATTTGTGCGTGCGGTGATTACGCCGGCACAGGAGGCGGGCCAGTTCGCGGGTGTGGTGGCGATCTCATGCCCGCGCGATGTGTATCGTTTTCTGGCCGAATGTCGGGTTCCGCTTGTGGTGATGGGGTCGCTGTATCCGGATCAGCAGGACATTCCATCGCTGGATATGGATTATCGGCAGGCCGCCCAGTTGCTGGCCAGCCATCTGGTGGGGCGCGGGCATCGTCGAATGGCGATGTTGACCACCGGCGGCGGGCGTCCGGGCGATGGGGTTTTTTATGATGGGCTGAGCGATGTTTTGACCGAGGCAAACCTCCCGCACAACGCATTGACCGTCCGCACGTTCGCCCATGATTTTGATGCGTTTGATGCGCAGGTGCGCCAATTGCTGGATTCGCCCAATCGCCCAACCGGCTGGATCTGCGCCAGCGACAAGCTGGTGAACAGCGTCTGTCGGTCGGCGGCGTCATTGGGGCTGACGGTCGGCAAGGACCTTGAGATCGTCTTTCAGGATGAAGGGCAGTCCAATTTGAGCGCTGAACACCGCGCCATGGCACACGTACAGCCCAATATCGATTTTTTCGACATGACCAAAATAATCGCCGACCTGCTGCGTAAACAGGCCGAAGGGCAGCCGCTGACACAGCGGCGGATCATTATTCCATCGAGGCTATGTACGGCCTCTGATGACAGGATGTAACAGGGGGAAAACCATTTTCAGGAAGGGCATCTTATGAACCACAAGGTTCTTTTATCGTGTGCCGCCGTTCTGGTTGGCACTTCCAGTGTTCTGGCCGCCCCCGTGTGGCAGTCAACCTTTGACAGCAACGCAGATGGCGTGGTTGATATCTATACCGGCAACGCCGAGAAAGTCATGATTGGGTCGGTCTCCAGCGGAAAACTGGAGATCACCACACAGGACAATGGCGGCGCTGAGGCATATTCACCAGACCGCGCCGGCCGATCTTTGGGAACGGCACAGGTTGGCACGGATTCATTCAGCGGTCTGTATCGCTTTAGCTGGTCAACGTTGAATACAACTGCCAGCGAAATCACCGAAGCGGTTGGCTTTATCGGAAACCATTCGGCACAATCCCGACAGTTTGTCGGTGGTCGCCTTCGCCATTATCAGATTGGTGGAGATTACCTGGTCGGTTTGGACGTGGCTTTTGGATCAACCGGACATCTGGTGGAGAATTTTGCAGTCGCTGCCGGACCGCTGCCCAATTACGCGATCAATCTCGGCCCGAATGCCTTAAGCACGGATTACCAATTGGCCGTGGGTTGGGATGGCGTCACCCGCACGGTTAGCCTGGCTTTGTATGATGACCAGGGAACGTTGCTGGGGCAGCATACAGGCACCATAACGGTAGGATCGGCAATGACGCCATCATCGAGCCAGGTCGATTTGGATGCGGAGGTTGCCGACTTGTCCGTAGGGTATCTTGGCTGGGGTGATTATACATCCTATGGGAACGACGTGACGACCGTGTGGAACGTTGATTCGCTGGCTTATTTCGACAGCGCGAATGGCGCGTTCGAGGCGGCCGTTCCTGAACCCGGCGCGATTTCCCTGCTGGGTCTGGCCGCTTTGGCGCTTCGGCGTCGAAGGAAGTAATGGATTTGGTTGAATGGGGGCGCGGATGAAAAACCATTCATCCGCGCCCCGTTTTCATCGCCAGCCGATGATTTAGTGGAGTTCCCCATGAAAAAGTCACGCCATGGTTTCACCCTTGTGGAATTGCTGGTCGTCATCGGCATCATAGCGCTATTGATCAGTATGCTGCTGCCGGCGCTGAACAAGGCCAGACAGGCCGCCAACACGGTGCGGTGCGCATCAAATCTCAAGCAGATCGGCATCGCATTTCAGTTGTACGCCAACAACTACAAGGGTTGGTATCCATGTTATGACTCGTTCAATCCGTTTGGGCGATATTACTACGATTATCTGGCGCCTTTTGCGGATGGGAAGGAAATTCCCGGGGGTTATTCGCCGACGATTTATTTTTGGCCCAAAACCTACGTCTGTCCGACCGATGACACACCGTGGAACTTTGACCCGGGTACGGACCGCAAGGCCAGTTATGGCTTGAATTTGTTGGTCTTTCCACAGGAACTGGTCTATCCGGGCGGCACGGGCACGTTTGTCCGTTCCACCACCTTTCGCCGGGCCGCCGAGACGTGCGTGATGGCGGATGTGGATGATGGGTTTTACTGGGCCTGGTACAATCCAACGTACAACAATTACTTTCGTCACAGTCGCGGCATCAATGTCTTATATGGCGACTTTCACGCGGCGTTTGTCCGAATGGACGAAGTAATTCCGATGGATTCAACCAACGTCTTCTGGGATGGAAACTAATCGACATGCTCAATTCACGGACGTTGTGCGCCTTGTGTGTGGCGCTGGCGGTATGGGGTCAGGGTGGCGCATGGGGGGATGACCAGGCGCAGAAAGACGCCTTGTCCAGCGGCGTGGGGGCGGGGACGAATCAGGCCGCGACGACGCCGAAACCGAATGATTCCGGCTATTTTATTGTGCCCGACCCGCTGTTTGGCGAGCTGTTGAGCGATCAGCCGGCGTTGAGGATCACACCCTATTGGGGCGGCAATACGCAATATCGCGCCCGTTACAGCGGGTTTGCCGCAAAACACGCGTATCGGTATGTCTGGGATGAGCAATGGCGGGAGATTGCCGGCCATTCCCTGGCGGCCCAGGGGTCACCTTGCGCGGAATCGATCAAATATGGCATACCGACGTTTGAGGGCATCCTGCCTTATTCAACCGATGTGGCGCCCAAAATCATCGATGATGGAGTGTCCAACTGGATACTTGACCCGCGATGGCAGGATGAATATGTCCGCAGGGCCGTTGAATTGGCGACGCAATACAAGGGGAAGTCGGATCAGTTGTGGGCGTTGCTGGCGGGGGATGAACTGTATGAATCCGCGGCGATCAAGATTCCGCCGATGAAACTGCGGTACGACCGGGTGCATGAGGCCGAAGAGGTGATCAGGGAGAAATACGGGTTTGGAAAATATTCCATGCCCGATTCGGATGCGGATGCCGATCCATTCAAACGCATCGCACACCGGCGGTGGGTGATCGACCAGTTGGATGCGCTGTTTGACGGGACCCGACAGGCCGTCAAGGCGGTCAATCCGCAAATCACGTTGATCAGTCCCGATTTCAGCGGCGCGTCGCCGATGTGCGATCTGGGGCGGTTGTCGGGGCATTTTGATCTGGTGATGTACCAGAGCTGGGACATCTTCGCTCCATTGAACAATCAGGTGTCAACCGGCTGCGACACGAAGATCATGACGGATTTGTCGGCCGCGCCGGTGTCGGCGCTGGTGCAGAACACCATCGGCCGGTCGGATATTCCGGGGCTGGAGGACATTCGCGAGCGTTACAGCCAGGCGTATCGCAACGGGGCCGATGGAATCACCTTGTGCGCTGAGGAATGGTATGAATTTGAGATCGGCCATCCACGCTACGTCTATCCGGCCAAATGGCGGGCGATGCTGGAGATCGCGGATGTCGCCAAGACGATGAACAAGGTTCGTCTGCCCGAATCCGACAGCGCGGTGTTGTTGTCGGAATACACGATGTACACGTTTCGCTGGCCGCAGGTGACGGCGGATGACCATAAGGAAATCTACTCGATTTACACACTGCTGGGGCCTTTGGCGCGCGGTTGGTTCACTTTTGTCAGCGACCGCCAGGTGGAGCGCATGCCGCTGGATGCGGCACAATACAAGGTTCTGTACATTCCGCTGGCCAAATACGAATCGGCCGAGGTGCTGGATCGGGTGGAGAATTATATTCATTCCGGCGGCACGGTGATCTGCGCCGACCCCGAGGCGTTCTCGTGGAACATCAATGGGGAGGCGTTGTCGAAACGTTGGTCCAAAATCACCGGCGTGGATTTTAGTCAGCCGCGTCAGGGTAGTGTCAAGGCACGACCTGTTGCGCGTCTGTCGCCATCATTGAAGGGGGATGTGGAATTTCCTTCACCCGGTTATTCCATCACCAAACTGGCGGATGATGCGCATCCGATCATGACCTTCGACGACGGCACACCGGCCATTTTAATCCGCAAACTCGGTAATGGGCGGGTGATCCAGTTCGTCTCCAACCCCCTGACGGTCTCCCCCGCGCTGACATCGCCGGTCAATGACCTGTTCAAGCAGTTGCACGAGTCGGTGGGGGCGAAAACCGGGCTGGATGTATGGCGATTCAAACTGCCGCCGTTGAAAACAAAGCTCGAATCGGCGCCGCCAACGACGAACGACAGCCCGCTGTGTCTCACCAACAACCATGTGGTTATGGAAGGAAGCGTGGCGGAACTCAGTGGCGACAATCGCCGTATCGAGGGCAGTTATGAAGTGCGATCGCTGGAGGATGGATCAATCCTTGAAAAGCCGACATCGTTCGCGGATGGAAAACTGACCAATCGCTGGAAGTCCTACCAGACCCGGCGGGAATTTCGCAACCACGAACCGGAATTGTGGACGCTGCAACCCAAAGGCGCGGCGAGCGTGGTGGTCGATCTGGGAAAATCCTATCCGCTGGATCACATCGTGCTGTTTTATTCGGGTGGGTTGCCGCAAACCGTTGTTTCCACTAGTGCCGATGGCCGTCAATGGTGCGAACAAGGCTCCTGGCCGGCGCACGAGGCCGGGATGGATGTCTTTGATACGACCATGACGCTCAAGGGGAGTTGCCGATATCTGAAAATCGATTTGTCCGCCCCGGTCTCTCCTACGGATAAAACCATCCTCAGCGAACTGGAAATCTGGGCGCGATAAGGACCGATGGAACCAAACCATGACCATGATGGAAAACCTCACCAAATCTGTGCCGATCGCCCCGAACGGACGCCATTATCAGGCCGCCTATCCCTGCATTGACCGCCTGTCTGATGGACGATTGCTGTGCGTCTATTCGGCCTACGACGGCCCCGATTGTCTCCATGTCGTCATCGAAGGACGATATTCAACCGACAATGCCAAAAGCTGGGGCAAGCCCTTCACGCTGATCGATTCGCATCCGCATGTCGATTACGACTCGTCCATTTTGGTGATGGACAAGACGATACTGGTCACATCCACCACCGTGCCGCCGACTCACGCCCAGTTCATCTCAACCTCCCGCACCATGGCCGTGCGCAGCGATGACAATGGCACAAGCTGGTCTGGCGCCTATGAAATTCCAATGCCGTACCGCTACACCTCCGGCAAGATTCACAATGGACTTCATTTTCCCGATGGGACCGCGATGTTCGGATATTCCTGGGATGTGAGGTTGCAACAGCAGTACAAGCTCGACACCGAGGGGGATGAGGTGGTCATCGTCGGGCTGATGGTGTCGAAAGACAATGCCAAAACCTGGAGCAAAGGGCCTGAACTGAACACGCATGTTGAAAAGCACGCCTCGTGCAGACATGCGATCAGCGGATTGGATGAACCGGCATTTGTGATCTGTCCGGATGGTTCGTTGTACATGCTGGCAAGGTCCGGCCGGTCGCACATGTATGAGTCGCGCAGCACGGATGGAGGATGGACCTGGAGCGAGCCAAAGCCTTCGCCCCTGGTCAGTCACAATTCCCCCGCGTCGCTGTGTGCGTTCGGCGGGTCGAAACCGGGCATTTTGGCGGTTTGGAACAATTCACCCACCGATCGCTGGCCATTGTGCGCGGCCGTGTCGTTCGATCAGGGCAGAAGCTGGAGCCGGCCGCATGTACTGGCCGATACGCCCGGCCAGCAGTCTTCCTACCCCAATTGCATACAGGCGGCCAATGGCGAAGTGGTGATCGTGTGGCAACAGGATCACGCCAACACCCCTCGCACGATAGAATCAGCACGAATTGACCCGCATCAGTTACGCGGATAAGGATTTGTTATGTCACAATCGGATCGGATGAAGGTATTGGTCATCGGTGGCGGCTCGATGGGTCGTCGGCGGATGCGTGATTTGTCGGCCAGGGGGGATGTCAGCGTGGGTCTACTCGATTTGCGGGCGGATCGCCGCGATCAGGCGGCCGGCACGTTTGGCGTTCGCACCTTTGATTCACTCAAATCCGCACTGGATTGGCGGCCGGCCGCGCTGGTGATTTCCACACCGCCCGACCAGCACGCCGAGCTTGTCGAACTGGCATTGCGACAGGGTCTGCACCATTTCAGCGAGGCCAACATCTGGACGGTCGACCCGGCCCATGTGGAATCGATCTCCGCACAAAAAAAGCTGGTCAGCGCCGCCTCCTGTTCCATGGGCTTTCTGCCGGTGATCAGGGAGCTGAAACGACTCATTCAACAGGAACTGGGGACGCTGCACGGCTATCAGATGCTCCTGTCCACCTATCAACCCAACTGGCACCCCGGCGAGGGAAAGGAATATTACGCCCGCAACCGCGCCACCGCCGCCGCACGCGAGATGGTCCCCTTTGAACTGCTCTATCTCAACGATCTGTTTGGATATCCCCGCTCGGCCGCCGGCACGGTGGCCCAGCGCGGCGATCTGCCCGACAAGATGGAGGATTTATGGGCCTTGCAGATGGTGCTCGACAATGGCGCATCGGCCCAATTGACGGTGCTGATGGGGTGCCCGGCCGAAGCCCGTCGGGGCATCTGTTATGGCCACAACGGCATGATCCGCTTTGACGTGATGAGCGGCATCATCGAACGAGAATTCAAAAACCCGGATGTGCGCGATCAGTTGCGCCTGGGGGCCATCGGCGAGGTGTTGGAAGAGGCCTATCGCATGGAAATCCACACATTTATCGACGCCATCAACAAAAAAGCCATCTGGCCGATGCCCTATTCCCGCTCCGCCCTCAGCACCGCGGCATTGGCCGCCGCCGAGAAAAGCGCCCACAGCGGCCAATGGCAGGCCGTGGATGCGGCCATCCAACCCCAGCCATTGCCGGCCGCCGATTGAGACCAATCGCCACATGATGCATCAGTATCGGTATCAATTGGCCAAGGCAAAGTCTCGCGGATACATTCGATGTGATGAATCGTGCCCGCTGGATATGGCTGGATGGACCGGATGCTGCCCGGCCCAATCGATATGCGCAATTCCGTCGTGAATTCAACGTGGAATCGTTCCCGGCAATGGCGGAATTGCGCCTCAGCGCCGACAGCAATTTCGTGGCGTGGCTGAACGGGGTATTTCTGGGCACAGGGCAGTTCACCGATTTTCCCGATGCGCGCACCTTCAGCCGGATCGATCTCAAACCCCATCTGCGTATCGGGCGGAATGTTCTGGCATTGCTGGTTTATTACTGCGGGATCGACCATTTTTCGTATCTTCTCGGCGATGCGGGGGTCTGGTATGAGTTGCAAACGGATCAGCGGGTGATCGCGGCCAGTGATGATAAAACATACTGTCGGCCGTCGTCGGCGTATCGGCCGGAACTGACCGAACGCATCACCCCCCAGCGCGGATTCACATTTCATTTTGATGCCCGTCAGGAGGATGATTGGCGGGAATTGAATTATTCCATCAAACCGGATTGGCGGCCTTCGACATTGGGTGAATCGGAAATTCAGCCTGTTTCCCGGCCGGTTCCGATGCTGGAACCCAAGGCATTGCGAGGTGGATCGATCATCGCCCAGGGACTTCTGAAACGCGCCGGCGCGGCCGATCGGACCTTGGCCGAACAGATGCAGCAGGATTATTTGTCCGCCCGACGAAGCTGGGAATTGTTTGAAGGCCAGCCACCCATTTCCACCGCGGCCATGCTTCCGGTGAAAATCAACACCGATCACCTGCACGATGTGGATGGCGCCTATCTGGTGATCGACCTGGGACGCGAGGAATGCGGGTTTGTTTCACTGGAAATCTCAACTGAAAACGGCTGCATTATCGACATCGTCATTGGCGAACATCTGGATGACCTGCGCGTGCGTGCCCATGTGGGGGGCCGCAATTTCGCCAGCCGATATGTCGCCCGTGCCGGCCGGCAAACATTCACGCACCACATCGACCGTTATGCCGGGCGGTATCTTCAGTTGCATCTGACCGCGATGACCGGGCCGGTGGAATTGATCGGTGCGGGGCTGATCCCGGCCGAATTTCCTGTTGATGAAGCCGGCGCGTTTCACAGTTCGGATTCATTGCACAACCGCATCTGGGAACTCTCCCGCCGCACCCTGCATCTGTGCATGCACGAGCATTACGAAGACTGCCCCTGGCGCGAACAGGCCCTGTATGCCAACGACTCGCGCAACCAGATGCTGTGCGGATATTACGTCTTTGGCAATTACAACTTCGCCCGCGCCAGCCTCGAATTGCTCGGCCGCACCATTGGCCCCGATGGGTATCTGGAATTGTGCGCGCCGATGAAATTTGAATTGACCATCCCCAGTTTCACGCTGACGTGGTTTTTGGGGATGAACGATTACCTGATGTACAGTGGCGACCGGGAATTCATCGCCCGCCAGATGCCGCAAATGATACGGATGATCCGGACGTTTCTGGCCACGCGGATCGATGGATTGTTCCCATGCCCGACCGGCAAACGCCACTGGCAATTTTACGACTGGGCGGTCGGCCTGGATGGGACGGACCCGCGAACATATGCCCCGATCCCCGTGCGGCAAACCCGATTTGATACGCCATTGAATTGTTTTCTGATCCTCGCACTGCGGTCGGTGGCGAACATGGCCGGACGCATCGGCCATGCGGATGTTGCCGATGAATGCCTGGAGGCCGCGCAATCGCTGCGCGTGTCCGCCCGGCGGGCGTTCTGGGATGATTCACACCAGGCCTATCGCACCTATCAGGGCGATCACACACCCGATCATTTTGCGGAATTGACCCAGGCGCTGGCGTTGCTGGCCGAATTGGATGTCGAATCGCATCGACCCTTGCAACAAAAACTGATGGACCCAAACAATGGATGGGTTGCGGCGACACTCAGCCAGTCGTTGTACAAATACGAAGCCCTGATGATGGATGCGGCCAACGGCGAATTTGTCCTGAGCGACATCGCCCGCATCTGGTCGGCGATGGTCTTCAGCGGCGCCACCACCTTCTGGGAAACCCGCGCCGGCGGCTGGGATTTCCATCATGCCGGCAGCCTGTGCCACGGGTGGTCGGCCATTCCGGCCTATTTTTATGGAGCCTATGGCCTGGGTCTCAAACCACTGGAGCCTGGCATGAAAAAACTCCACCATCGGCCGTGCCTTCCCTTGTATGAAATAAAAGGGACGCTCCCAACACCGGCCGGCAAAGTCCAATTACACCTTCAGCCAGGCAAAATGCGGTTGGATCGCCCATCCGACATTGAAATCATTGTCGATCCATCCCTTTCTTCGGTGAAATTGGACGGCTGACCATTCATTTCGGTCAATGATCGAGGATGGCTTGCAAGGTCGGCAACATGCCCTGCGCCATGCGGTAAAAACCCAGATCGGTGGGGTGTGTGCCATCCACAGTTCCCTCACCATCATCGCCCAGCAGGTTGGTGGTCGGTATATAATGAAGCCGGCCGATCCCCGCCGACTGCAATTGCTCAAATGACTCGCGCAGCGCGCGGTTGCTGTCACGCGATCGCGCCACGGTCATTGGTGGCCGGTCCCCTTGTTGATAGGTGATGCTTTCCACCAGAACAATCGGCGTGGTGGGGCGGTGTTGCCGCAGCGTTTTCACAAAAGCCGTTATTCGCTCGGCCACTTGGTCGCTCATCAGATTGGGCAGGGGATCAATCACATAAACCGCGGCATCAATTTCCGACAACAATTGCGCCAATTCAACCTCCGCCTTTCCATTTCCGGAAAATCCTAGGTTGATGGCCGGCCGATCCAGCCACCGGCCCAATATCGCCGGATAAGCCATTCCCGGCCGCGAAGCGCATCCACCATGAACAATGGAGGTGCCATAAAAGCAGATGGGTTGTGCCCTCTCCTTCGGCCATGGCGGTGCGGGTTGAATCACAGCCCCTTTCGGCACGCCGACGCTCACGCTTTCCACGCCGCTGTAGAGGGGCAGATAGAGCAGAAATTCCCGCCTTCCCGGCGTCATCGGCGAGTCGTCGCGGATCAGCATCTCCTGGTTGTGGCGGGGCTGATATGGTCTGGCGGTTGCCTGGCAGCGCCATTGGCCATTGACCCGAACATACAGATCAATGCCCGCCTGGCCGGTTGCGGCCATGTGCGGCATGGCTTGCAAATCCTCACGCAACGACCAGCGAACCGACAGGCTTGTGGCGTCGGTGACAAACCGCGCGCACAACCCGGCCGAATGCATGCCAAGCGCCCAGACATGCTGCGAAACAACAGGTTGTGCCTTGGCCGGCAGCCGATCAAACGGCGTCAGCACATCCGCAAACCCGCGCCCTTCCAACCCAAAACCAAGAATGTCATACCACGCCTGATCACCCGTCACGGCAACCGGCGCCAAATTACGATCCAATGATTCAATCCGGCCACTCATCGTTGCAGCTTCTCCTTTTGGCAAACAGGGCCATCAGACTATATACGCTTCAATAATTTGAGTCACCCATTGACATGGGTTGAGCATCAGATTTGGGTGTCCCATTGCGGAAGTCCGGTCAATCTGGCCTAAATATTTCAATTCGTCGGGAATTGGACGATGTGGGAGTCAGGGTGATGTGAATGGTGGCCGGTGGGAGCAGCGATTGGACCCGCGAAGCCCATTCGACGACGACCAGGCCTTGTTGTTGGAGCAATTCTTCAAATCCGAGGGCTTCAAGGTCGGCCGGGCCGCTGATGCGGTAGGCGTCGAGATGAAAGACCGGGCCGCGCGGGGTGGGGTAGACATTTAAGAGAACAAACGTGGGGCTGCTGACGGCGCGTTCGTGGCCTCCATAGGCGCGGACCAATCCTCGGACAAACTGGGTTTTGCCGGCTCCCAGGTCACCATTCAATGCGATGCAGTCGCCGGGGCGCAAGTTGAGGGCCAGATTGGCGGCGATCTGTTCGGTTTGGTCAACGGAATGGGAATCAAAGGTGGTTGGCATGGGAGTCACAGCCGGTGTTGCCAACCGAGCGTCGGCAGGGGTTCAAGCCCTTGGTCGGTACGCAGTTGCACACCCTGGCCGGTGGTGATTTGTCCGATGCGGATGGCGCGGTCGCACGGGCCGGCGCAGGTGAAGAGCAATTCGTAATCCTCACCATCGTGCAGTGCGTGTTGCAGGGGTGGGCGGTGATCTTGCCGGGATAATTCAACCGCATCGGGATGGATGGGGATCAATGTTGAATCAACGATTGCGCCGACGCCGCTTTGTCGGCAGATGTGGTCCAGGTCGCGCGACAGGCCATCGGAGAGGTCGATCATGGCGGTCAGAGGATAATGGGTAGCCAGTTCGCGGGCTTCGTGGACGCGGGGGGAGAAGGTCATGTGTCGGCCCAGGATGGAGCCGCCCAGCGGGCCGGTAATGTAGATGTTGTCGCCCGCCTTGGCATGTCCGCGGGTGATGGGTTGGATGCCGGCCGAGCGCGCGAGGATGGTGACGGTGAAAGCCAGCGGGTGTGGCCAGGAGGCGGTGTCACCGCCGATGATGGCACAATCAAAGGGGTCGGCGGCGGCTTTGAGGCCCAGATATAACTCCTTGGCATAACTGAGGTTGGAACCGGACGGCAAGGCGACGGTGGCCAGAGCGGCCACGGGCAGGCACGCCATGGCGGCACAGTCGGAGAGATTGCGATTCATCACCTTTTGGCCGATAGAACGGGGATTGTGCTGTTTGGAATCAAAATGAACCCCATCGAGCACCTGATCGACGCCGGCGATCAGCAGGTCATCGGCCGGCCAGCGCAGGATGGCCAGATCATCCCCCGCAGGCAGCAGCACATGCGCGGCGTGGGTTTGCTGGGAGCGTATCCAGTCGATGAAGTCCGATTCATCGGGCATGGGGATAATTTATCAGGGTCGGGCCGGCGGTGGTATCGGATGCCAGTTTTCATTGGGATAATCGAACATGTCCAGCGGGTTGTCGATCCACCAGCGGGTGGAGCGGGCGTGTGGACGCTGGACGTTGGGAATTCGGCAAATGGTGTCGGCGAATTCGCTCCATGCCCATTCGATGGTCTTTTCGATGGGGAGGGTGGTGCGCAATGGCGCGGGCCATGATTTTTTGTCGCGCAGGATATTGGCAAAATCCCGGCGGATGTTTTGGCGCACCTCGGCCGGGTCGTATAACTCGCAGGTGGCCCATCCGGTGCCCCGCTTGGTGGGGGTGGTGGCGATGCCGGGGATGATTCGTCGGGCTTCAACGCAGAGCGCCTCATCGCCTGAAGCATAAACCATCGGAATGTTCAGCGCGCCGGCGTACATGGCGAGTTGACTGAGTTCGCCATGTTCCTGGCCATTGATGATGAATCGGCAGATGGTCTTGGGATTTTGCGTGTGGTCGAGAAATCCGTTGATTGTGCCGGCCATGGCGTGCTGGCCGATCATGGCAACCGCCGAGATGGATTCATCAAGTGCTTCAAATCGCAGGGGATTGCGTGAGGCGATATAGGCTTTGCGGGCGCGGGGGTCGAGCAAATCTTTGACAAAGCCATCGTTTTGATTGACGCCGTGGCCATCGACGACAAAGACCTGTTTTGCCCCCCCATCAAAAGCCCCTGCGACGGCGGCGTTGACCTCCTCGGTCAGATGGCGCAACGCCTGCCGATAGGCCGGGTCGTCGCGGTTGGGGGGATAGCACTGGTCCCACGAATTGATGCCGGAGACCCCTTCGAGATCGGTCATGATGTAAATATTCATGCGATGGTCCTCTATTGGTTGATCTTCAACAAAACCAGATGCCCGGACGTTGAATCATACGCCAGATAACCCTGTCGGGATGGATCGGGGTAGAGCCGGTCGATTCGCAATGTGGAAGAGTCGAGGTTTCCGGTGACATGAAAATGCTGGAGATCGATGGTGCTGGAGTGATCGGCGCTGAGCATCAACAGCGCGGGATAGGAGGTTCGCACGGGCGGTTCGGCGATGCGGTCGATGGTGATGGCGGACAGAGGCTCGGCGGCGGCGGCGGCGAAAAAGACAAATCCGAGCTTGGGATCGACCACCGGCGTGGAGAGGCCGCCGGAGAGGCCAACCAATGAAAGAGTGATGGTCGCCTGTCCGGCGCGGTCGATGGTCCAGAGTGTGGCGGAATGGAGGTCGGTCAGGAGCAACCGTCCATCAGGGCCGGCCGAGGGGTGCATTTGGGGGAGTGTCATCGCCAGCGTGCCATTGGGGGATTGGATGGAGGTGAAAGGTTGGTGGAATTCGATGGGGCTGGCGGGGGCGAGCGATGCGGGGTCGAAGCGAAGAAAAATCGAACGGTCGGTGTGGCGCAACCAGAGCCACCAAGCGCCGTCGGTGGCGATGATCTGGCCGCGGGCCAGTGCGAGGGATGGCCCCATGCTTGTGGCGCGGTCGATCGATTCGGTGTTAGCCAGGATGCGGAGACGGCCGGTGGAGGGGGAAAATCGGCCCAGACAGGCGATGACGCGGGCGCTTTGGCCGCCGATGAAATAAAAATAGAGTTGGTCATCCGCCCAGGCGAGGGATTGGATGTTGCCCGTGCCGGATGAGGCGCCCAGCTCGGAGAGGATTTTGGCGGTTGTTAGGGGTGTGGCGGCGGGGATCATCTGCGAATCGAGGCCAAAAACGGTGTCATCGCCGGTGGTGGTTTCCTGAACCCAGTAAAATTGTTGCCGGGCGGCGATGGCCAGATGGGTCGGCCGGCCGGGCAAAAGGGGCATCAGGGATTGAATCTCCAGCGTGGGGATGGAAACCGCCGGCACAGGTGGCGGCGGCGTGGGATTTGGCTTGCGTTTGCACGCCAGCGGCATCAAAAACAGGACCAGAATCAACCAACGACCCATGACCGCGACTGTAACAGAGGCGAAAATCAGGGCAAGCGGTGCAAACATCCTTGGCAATTAACTGAACAATTTGCGTGTAATGAGGTATAATATGGGGTGGGTTAATAAATCGTGGAGGGTGTTGTGAAGAGACTTGTATTATGCGGCGGGTTGATTTTCTGTGCTTCGGCCAATGCCGATGATTTTCGGGTATTGCCATATCTTCAAAACCCATCGCCGACAGAAATGACGGTGCGGTGGCTGTCGGATTCCAATGTCGCCGGCACGCTGACGCTCACGACACCGGGTGGGCCGCTGGTGTTGAATTCAACGCCGGTGCTGGCCAGTACATTGGGTTACAACCCTTATAGCGCCGAGCCGAACGGGCCGCATCCGGCGTTGCCTTATATGCACTCGGTGCGGGTCAGCGGGTTGACGCCGGCGACGGCCTACAATTATTCGGTCAATCAGAACGGATTTTCGTTCAATTCCACCTTGACCACGGCCGTCTCCGCCAACCAGGCGGTGCGATTCATGGTTCTGGCCGACAGTGAAACCGAGCCGGAATCGACCGGCAAACGGGAGCCTTGGGATGTGCCAACAGGGGTGGTTCGGCCGGCGATGTACTCTGATGGGAAATATGTCGTCGATCAAACCACGGGGATGCGCCAGAACCTGAACGTCGTCTCATCGCGCAATCCCAATTTTGTCTCCATCGCGGGGGACTTGGTGGAATCAGGCGGCGAACAGCGCGACTGGGATGAATTCTGGAAGCATTTTTCCGGCGACTATGGCACACTGGCCTCGCGCGTACCCCTGATGAACTCGATGGGCAATCACGAGAATTTCGCCGGGCCGGGGGCGTTTGGCGGATATGGCACCGCGCCGTCCAATTATGCCACCGCCAAGTTCACCACCTATTTTGAATCGCCCCCCAACGGGGCGGGCAATCCGGCGCAGGAAGGACGATACAGCCGGCGTGATTATGGCAAAGTCACGCTGATCACGCTGGATTCCAGCAATGGGGGCGTGCAGGGGAGCGCCAACGACACCAATTATTACATCAACGGGACCAACGCGCCGGACTACGCGATGGGATCGGAGCAATATCTCTGGGCGTCGGCGCAACTGGCGGATGCGAAGGCGGATGGACAGATCATCTTTGTGCAGTTTCATCACACCCCATACTCGGTTGGTCCGCACGGCTGGCCGGCGGGGACGGGAGCGGGCCATGACAATCAATCCGGCGTGCCGATGCGGATTTATTCGCCGCTTTTTGAGCAAAATGATGTGGCCGCTGTCTTGAACGGTCACGATGAGATGTATGAGCACTCGATCGTCAACGGCATCCATTATTTTGTGATGCCCAGCGCCGGTGATGGTTTGCGCGGGCCGCAGGCGGGGTTGACCAATCCGTATCAGGTCTTTTTGGCGCATGATGATGCGCCGGAAGTCTGGAGCGGCAATCAACTGATCTCCGGCGGCAAGCATTACGGGCACATGGAAATCAATGTCACGCCGATGGGTGGCGATCAGTGGCAGGTCACCATGGAACCGGTTTACGTCTTCCCGCTGATGGATGCCAACGGCGCCATCACCGGCTGGGAAAGGCGGGTTTACAATGATGTGGTCACATTGACCGTGCCCGAACCGTCGGCGGGAATGTTGTTGCCGGCGCTGTTGCTGTGCCGAAGAAAACGGTCAAAGCTCGGGCAATGATAATGGCAAATTATGCCACCCGCGCCACAGGGGCTTCGGGGACGTTGTCGAGTTTGACCTGCCGGGGTTCGACCTTGCGATAGCCAAGCTGATGGATCACCTCGAGGATTTCGGTCCAGGTGGGATACATGCGCTTGTTGGCTTTTTTATACGCTTCGATCGCCATGATGAACTCGAATTGGGCGATGTTCATCTCACCCTCCTCGGCACTGCGGCGTTCTTCGGGCAGACGATGGCCGGGGCCGCGCCCGCGTTCGAGGCCGGTGCGGCGGTCGATGGGGGCACGGCGGTCGGGGCCGGTGTAGCCGGATTCCTCGGCCGTCACCTGGCGACGATCGGCGCGCGAACGCCGGTCTGGAAGTTCGGACCGATGGTCGTTTTGTTCCTTGGATTGCGGATGTTTGCCCGCGGCGATTGATTTACCGTCCATACTACACCTCATCTCATGCCAGTCTTTGCATCGGCACAAATCGGACCTGACTGAAGCGAACTTGTCGGGGTTATCGGACCCAATAAGGAGCCAAAGGTCGAAATGCCGGTTTCCCGATGAGATAAAAGGGGCTATAATGATGCCGATGGCTGTATTGGGCGCCATTTTGCTACGGGTGTTTCTGGGAGTCAGCCTCCTGGGGGCGCAGCCGTTGTGCTTGTCCATGATGGGGACAACAAATCAGCCGGAACCGACGCCAAAGAAGATGAAGTCGGATCATTCCTGTTGCAAGAAGTCCAATCAGCCGAAGCAGACCCCGACCACGGACAACGATCCCTGTCGCCAGCGTTGTGATGAAGCGCAAAAAGCGCCCACCGTGGCTCCCAATCCGGCCGGCGCATCGTTGGCCGTGTTGCACTGGGCGATGACGCCGGTGGCGATTGATTCGGCGATGGTCACACTGGATCAACCGGCACGGGTTGATTGGCCCCTTTCGCTGGATCGACTTGAGTTCATCTCCTTAACAGACCTGTTTCATCAATCCTGTTTGCTGACATTGTGAATCCCGCCGCGCGCTGATGGCGTTGCGCGGATGATGTTGCGCGCGCCAATCGTGCCGGATCGGGATCATCAATTTCAGTGGAACATGGATTATGACAGGAATCATTAAAACCATCGCGGTGGGTTGCGGGTTGGCCGTGGCGCTGTTGGCGGGTGGGTGCGTGTTGGCGCCGGGCGAACGGTCGGCGGAGCAGGATCGGGTGGATCGCGCGGGGAAGATTTATGAATCGCCGCCGACCAGCAGACCTGTTGAGCCGTTGGCGGCCGACGCCACCTGGCAACAGGTGTTGCAACGGGCGCTGCTGTGCAATGGCGAGTTGGAATCGAGCTATTTTGAATGGCAGGCGGCCATGGCGCGGGTGCAACAGGCGGGGGCCTATCCCAACGTCGATCTGCAACTGGGGTTTGAATACATGTTCTCATCGCAGAGCATGAGCGCCTGGGATCGCACCACGTTGTCGGCCGAGCTGGATGGGTTGGAATTTCCGACCAAGACCGCCAAACGGGGCAAAATCGCGCTGGAGGAGGCTCGTGCGGCCGGTGATCGGTTCGCGGCCAAGCGGTTTGAGATTCAACGCAAGGTCATCAGTCAATATCTCGACTGGGCGCTGTTGGCGCAACGGCTGCGCATCGGGCGGGAGAATCTGGAATTGTTGCGGCTGTTGACACAAACCGCCGCCAGCCGGTTGCAGGCGGGAGGTCAGCAGCAGGATTTATTGAAAGCGCAGATTCAGCAGCGTCTGGCCGAAAATGAACTGCAAAATCTGGAATCGCAGGTTCCGCGGATGCGGGCGACGTTGAATGCGATGATGGGCCGGGTGGCGATGGCGGAATTGGCGTTGCCCGATCAGTTGCCGCAGGCCCGCATTTTGTCGGCCGACGATGCGAAGCTGATCCAGGTGGCGGCGGCCGGCAATCCGGAGTTGGCCGCATTGGCAAGGCAGGTTGAGGGGCGGAAGGATGCGCTGGAACTGGCGCGGATGGCCTACATCCCCAACATCAACCCCATGGCGGCGTTGACGGGGGACATGTCGCGGATGCTGGGGGCGATGGTGATGGTTCCGACCAATTTTGTGGGAATTGAAGGGGCGATCAAGGAGGCCCGCGCGATGTTGCGGGGGACCGAGGCGATTGCCCACCAGGCCGGTTTGGACAAATCCGCGCAGTTTGTGGCGGCGTTGTTCGCGATGCGCAACAACGAACGTCAGGTGGAATTTCTGGAGAGCCGGATTTTGCCGGCCGCCCGGTTGGTGCTGGACAGCTCGCGGCAGGCCTATTCGGCCGGGTCGGTGCCTTTTACGGAACTGATCGACAGCCAGCGCACCCTGCTGGAGGTGAAATTGATGCTGGTCGAGGCCAAGGCATCGCGCGAACAACGGCTGGCGGAGATGGAGGAATTGGCCGGGGTGGATGTTGAACGGATGGAACAGATCGGTGAACCCAAACAACAGGTGCAACCATGAACAAAAAGATATTTCTTCACGATGTCTGGGTGGTCAGCAAAGTGGCGATGGCGCGGCTGCGGTTTGTGATGGTTTTTGTCATCGCGGCGCTGCTGGTGGGGTATTGGGAGAACATCCAGAATTACTGGGACAAATGGACCCGGCCCGCGGCGGTTGAACAGCGGGTTTCGGACATCGAATACACCTGCTCGATGCACCCGGATGTGGTGCGCGAAGGGCCGGGCATCTGTCCGATCTGCGGAATGCCGCTGATCGAGCGTAAAAAAGGGAGCAAAGAGGCGCTGCCGGAGGATGTGCTGGCCCGCGTGCAGTTAACACCAAGGCGCATCGCGATGGCTGGGATCGAAACCTCAATGGTTTCGATGCGGACGCTGGTTCGACAGGTGCGGGCGTTGGGTGTGCTGGATTACAACGAAACCAAAGTCGCACAGCTCAGCGCCCGCGTGGGCGGGCGCGCGGATGAACTGTTCATTGGGTACACGGGGCAGTCGATCAAACAGGGGGAGGCGGTTTATTCCATTTACAGCCCGGAGGTCTATACCGCCCAGCGGGAATATCTGTTGGCGCGAAAGCGCGTCCACGACCTGCCGGCCGATGCATCCCCAGAAGCCAGGGTGGATGCCTCGGCGGTCTATAACGCGTCGATGCAGAAGCTGGTGCTGTGGGGGATCAGCCGCGAACAACTGGACAAGATGGACGCTCAGTATGACCAGTCGGGGCAGGTGCCAACACACTTGATTGTCACCAGCCCGATCAGCGGGATCGTGATCCGCAAGGACATCTATGAAGGGTCTTATGTGCAGGTGGGCGATCGGCCGTACACCATCGCCAATCTGGAGACGCTGTGGTTGCAGGCGAAGATTTATGAACGGGATGTGCCTTTGATGCGTATCGGACAGGCCGTCAATGTGACGGTGGAGGCGCTGCCCAATGAAACATTCAAGGGGCAGGTGACGTTTTTGTCGTTTGAACTGGACCCGCAGACGCGCACGCTCGATGCCCGTGTGGAGGTGGACAACCCCGAATTGCGCCTGCGGCCGGGAATGTTCGCCGAGGCGGCCATTTCAGTGCCGATGACGGGCGGGGAAATGTCCGCCCCGCCGGCCATCGGGCCGGCGACACAATCGGCCGAGGCGCAGGTCTATCTAAGGGGTCTGACCCCTTATTTGGCCGCGCACGATTTGTTGGCGAATGACAAGGCCGAGGGGGTGGCGGATCAGTTGACACGGTTGGCGACGGAATTGTCGCCGTTGGGGAGTGATCCGCGGCTGGAAAACGCTTATCACAAGCTGGACGATGCGGCCAAACGGTCGGTGGGGCAGAATCTGGCCGATTTGCGAAAGACGTTTCGCGATGTGTCGCTGGCGATGATGGAGATCGGGCGGACCACCGGCGTGCCGGAAGGGACGGCGGCGATTCAGGTCTTCCGCTGTCCCATGACCGACAAACCCTATTGGCTGCAACAGGGGGGAATCACCTCCAACCCCTATTACGGCAGCGAAATGCCAACCTGCGGCGCGGCCGTTGAGACACTTCCCACGGCGGCAAATGTTCCCATCGCCACAACCCAGCCCTCCACCGCGCCGGCCGGCGCTGTTTTGTCGATCCCGCGCTCGGCCGTGATCAACACGGGGCGGGACATGATGGTTTACGTTGAATCCGATCCGGGGGTGTTCGATCTGCGAAAAGTGACCACCGGCCCCGAGGCGCAGGGATATTTCCCGGTTCTTAGCGGCCTGGTCGAAGGGGACCGCGTGGTGACACGCGGGGCGTTTCTGGTCGATTCGGAAAACCGTTTGAATCCGGGGGGAAGGTGAAACCATGATTGCCGGAATCATCGAATTTTGCGTGAGAAACCGGGCGATGGTGATCATCGCGTGGCTGGGCATCGCGTTGTGGGGCACTTATGCGGTGCTGCACACGCCGGTGGATGCGATACCGGATTTGTCGGAAAACCAGGTGATCGTCTTCGCCGACTGGATGGGGCGCAGCCCGCAGGACATCGAGGAGCAGATCACCTACCCGCTGAGCGTGCAATTGCAGGGGTTGGCGGGGGTGAAGGCGGTGCGGTCGTCGAGCGAATTCAATTTCTCGATGATCAACGTCATCTTCGATGATAAAACCGACTTTTATTTCGCGCGCACGCGCGTGCTGGAACGGCTGGCGACGGCGCAGGCCTCCATGCCGGAGGGTGTGACCCCCTATCTGGCGCCGGATGCAACCGCGCTGGGACAAATTTTCTGGTACACGCTTGAAGGCAAGGGATTGTCGCTCGATGAACTGCGCGCGATTCAGGACTGGACGGTGCGGTATCAGCTCAACAGCGTCAACGGCGTCGCCGAAGTCGCCGGCGTCGGCGGGTTCGTGCGCGAATATCAGGTCGATGTCGATCCGGCCAAGCTGCGCGTGTATGACCTGCCGCTGGGGGCGCTCTACACCGCCATCGCCAACAGCAACATGAGCGTCGGCGGCAAGGTGATCGCCGAACCCAATGGTGAATACCTTGTGCGCGGGGTGGGGTGGCTCAAGGGGGTTGAGGATTTGGAAAACGTGGAGGTGGTCTCGCGCAAGGGGGTGGCGGTGCGGCTCAAGGATGTCGCCACCGTGCAACTGGGGCCGGAATTTCGGCGCAGCGCCCTGGAAAAGGATGGGCGCGAGGCCGTGGGGGGCGTGGTGATGATGCGTTACGGCGAAAACCCGCTGGCGGTGACGGCGGCCATCAAGGAGAAAATCCGCCAGATCCAAAGCGGCCTTCCCGAAGGCGTGCAAATCGTGCCGTTTTACGACCGCACCCGACTGATCGAAAGCGCCATCCACACCGTCACCGGCACGCTCAAGGAGGAGATCATCATCGCGAGTCTGGCGATTTTGCTCATCCTGATGCACTTTCGCTCGGCCTTTGTGGTCTGCATCACACTGCCGCTGGCGGTGCTGGTCAGCTTTTTGTTCATGTTTTATCTGAACATCCCCAGCAACATCATGTCCCTCAGCGGCATCGCCATCAGCATCGGCATCCTGGTCGATGCGGCCGTGGTGATGGTGGAGAACGCCACGCACGACCTGCATGATCGGTTCGGCACGCAAAAAGTGCGCGGCAACACCACCGAAATCGTGGTCAAATCGTGCCGACTGGTCGGCCGGCCGATCTTCTTCAGCGTGTTGATCATGCTGATCTCCTTTTTGCCGATTTTCGCCTTCGGCGGTCAGGAGGGGAAACTCAGCCACCCGCTCGCCTTTACCAAGAGCTTTGCCATGATCGGCGTGGCGGTGTTGGCGGTGACGCTGGTGCCGGCGTTGATCCCGATCTTCATCCGCGGCCGACTGCGCGGCGAGATGGACAACCGCCTCGTCCGCAGCTTCATCGACATTTATAAACCGCTCCTCTCATGGATGATCGACCGCCCCGGCGTGGTCTGGTGGATTTTGGCGATCATCATGGTCCTGGCGGCCGCCTTCATCAACTCGCATTTTGTTTCCGCGCTGGCGGTGGGTGTGGGGGCGGTATTTGTCCTGCTGGGAACCCGGCGGGGCAAATGGTCGTTGCGCGGGGCGGCGGTGCTGTCGTTGCTGCTGGTGGCGCTGCTGGCCGATACGCGGTTCCGCAAGCTGGGAAGTGAATTCATGCCATCACTGGATGAGGGGAGCATTCTCGACATGCCCACCACATCCCCGCGCGTGACGATGGCGCAGGCGGTGGATGACATTTCGGTGCGCGACCGCATTTTGCGCACGTTTCCGGAGGTGGAGTCGGCCGTCGGCAAAATCGGCCGGGCGGACACCAGCACCGACCCTTCCCCCATCGACATGATCGAAACCATCATCACGCTGCGGCCAAAACATCTTTGGCCCAAGCGCATGATCCATTTCGACGATGCCGAGGCGCAGGCCGCGATGATCCTTCAACAGATGAAAGATCGCGGCTGGATCAAACCGCCGGCCGATGCGGATGAATCGACGCTGTTAAACGCGGCCACCATGCAAACGGTGACGGAATATGATCGACAGATGCGGGAATTCGTCCGGCAAAAGCAGGATGAATTTGAGCCGCAGGTGTATCGACAACTGGTGGAGCTGGCGCTCGACGAGTTGATCACACAGATCAAATCATTGCCACCGCACGATGGCCATGTGGCGTTGAAACACGAACCCACTACGGAAGATCGCAACGTGTTGATTGCACAGGCTTTACAGAAACAGACCCCCTGGCCCCTCACCCCGCGTCAGGAACAGGTGGATGATCTGCTTCAGACATTTCGGCGCGAAATGGTGGATCGCAAATGGGTGGATGACCGGGAGGATTTGCTGATTTCCAACCCGCCAACCTGGCGGGTGGCGCTCGATTGGATCAAAAATTCGCTCGGTGGTCAGTCTCTCGATTTTTCACAGCAGGTAAGGGAGAAACTGGGCGGCCGATACGACCAATTGTGGCGCCAGCGAATGCACCACCTCGATTGGGAACTGTTCGATCATGCGGTTGCTACGATCAATACCCTGCTGACCGATGAGCTGCTGCGCGAGGCCCGAATTGAAGGGTATGTCGTGCAGGTTCCCGATGATCAGAAAATTTCGGAATTTCGCAAAGGATTCGATCAACCGCTGGCCGGCAAGTTGTTCCTGTGGCACAAGAGCAAGCAGGATTTGCTGCGCGAGATGGACAGCGATTTGCAGATGCCCGGCTGGGGCAACGCGTGGACACAGCCGATCATCAATCGCGTCAACATGCTCTCCACCGGCGTGCGCACGCAGATCGGCGTGAAAGTGTTCGGTCCCACCGGCCGGTCATTGGAAGATTCGGTCGCCGACCTGCAGCGGATCAGCAACCAGATCGCCACCCGGCTGAGGCAGGTGCCCGGCGCGGTGGATGTGGTGGCCGACCAGGCAACCGGCAAAAGTTATCTCGAAATCACCATCAACCGCGAAAACGCCGCCCGTTACGGCGTCAATATGAGCGATGTCGCGATGGCCGTGGAGGCCGCGATGGGTGGCCAGCAAATCACGCGGACGGTCGAAGGCCGGCAGCGTTTTCCGGTGCGATTGCGCTACGCGCGGGCCTACTGGCAGGACCCGCAGGCCATCGGCAATGTGTTGGTGGAGGCGCGAACCTCACCCGCCAAACTGCTGTTGCCTGCACAGGATGAAAAAACCGAAGGCGGCGAACCGCCGATGGTGCAAATCCCGCTGCGGATGGTGGCGGACATCCGCATCGTCGAAGGCCCGGCGATGATCAAAAGCGAAAATGGCCGGCTGCGCAATTACGTCACATTAAACGTGCGCGACCGCGACATCGTCGGCTTTGTCGAAGAGGCCCGGCAGGCGATCCGTCCCATCGAGGCCGAACTGGCCGGCACCGGAATGTCGATCGAATGGTCAGGCGAATTTGAACACCAGGTTCGCGCCCGTCAGACCATGGTGGTGATCTTCCCGATGGTGATCCTCGCGATCCTGTTCCTGCTGTTCATCACCTTCCGCGAGATGATGGACACGCTGCTGGTGCTGCTGGCGGTGGTGGGCGCGTTGTGCGGGTCGGTGATCTTCCAAGCGCTGTTCGATTTCAATTTCAGCGTCATCGTCTCCATCGGATATGTCGCGGCGTTTGGCATGGCGACACAGACGGGCGTCATCATGCTGGTCTATCTGCGCGATGCGATCGACCGGCATGGTGGATTGGAAAAAATCGAAACCCTCGCCGAATTGCGCCAGGCCGTGATCGAAGGGGCGGTGCATCGCCTGCGCCCAAAACTGCTGACCGAAGGGGTCGCGATCGTCGGCCTGGTGCCGATGCTCTGGGCCACCGGCACCGGCGCCGAGATCATGCGCCCGATGGCCGCCCCGGTGCTGGGTGGGCTGCTCATCAGCGACGAAGTGGTCGATTTGATGATCCCGGTGCTGTTCTATTGGATCCGCCGTCGCCGCTGGCTGCGGATGCGGCAGCAGGTGGCCGTGCCCATTGCCCTCCCCGCATAATTTTGACAAACCGATGGACATCCACCGGTGTCATTTTTTATAGTAACCGCTACAGGGGTCATATTGTTCGAGATCCAAACTGAGGTCACTATATGAAGCGCATGTCATTATGGGCGTTGCCGGTGCTGGGTTTGTTGCTGCTGACGGGGTGTGGAAAATCGGAATCATCCTCATCCGAATCAGACTCAAGCGCCTCCGCCGAGCCGGTTTCCAATGAATCCCAGCTTGTCGGCACCTGGTTTCAGGCCGCCGAGCAGGATTTGACCGGCGTCGAGTTCGGCAAGGATGGCAAGGCCACACTGATGCTCGGCAGCGACAACGATGGCGAGATCCTCCAAGCCGTGACGATGGACTATTCGGTGCTGGAAGGGGGACGGGTGCGAATGGTCGTCCCACGGGGACAAACCGTTGTCTTCAATTGCGAAATATCCGGCGACAAACTGATGCTCGACCCGGAAACCCGCATGATGGGGCTGATCGGCAAGTCGGTCTTCACCCGGCTCAAGGGCCAAACGGTTGCACAGGCGCTGCGCGCAAGCGCGCAGGAAGCGCAACGCAAACGCCAGGCATTGGTTGAATCCGTGCAGCAATTGCTTGGCAGGCCCAATCTGGTGCTCTCATCGTCCGATCCCAAAATCAACCTGTCGCGCTATGCGCTGGAATTAAAAGGAAGCGCAAGTTCATGGCGTGGCGTGATTTACAGTGAATACAACCCACCCTTGAAACGGGATGTGACGGCGACGGTGCAATTGGGCAAAGGGGATGTGCCGCGGGTGATTCTCAGTTTGGGCAACGTCATCGGCCCGGTCGGCGAAGGGGCGCGCAACCCGATGACCATCACGCTGGTCGCCGAAGGGGAGGGGGAGGCAATGAAACTGCACGATCATGGATTGGCGCTGAATTCGGATGACAAAATTCACGCGGCCATTGTCGCCAATTACGATTCGATCCAAAAACAACGCGAGCAGGCGGTGGAGAAATTCGCCGATCAGTTCAAGATGTATTGCCAGTTGGAGGGGGAATTGACCTATCCGAACAATCCCAACGGTCGGCCGGTGCAGGTCCGCATGGGATTGCTGCGTGTTGAAGGCAAACCGGCGTTCGCCATGGCGGACCTGCGCAACAACAGCAATCCATTGCCCAATGTTTTCAATCAACCCGCGGTGGTGCAATGGGAGAATAACAAGCCGATGCTGTCGCTGCCCTATTTGCAGGGTCTGCTTGAACCGGGCGAAGAAGGAGAAGTGATCGGGAAATTAAACGGCATGAACGCGAAACTGAAGATCACCCAAATCCTTTCCAAGGAAGAACTGACCCAACGCACCGCCGACACGACAAAATTTCTGGATCAACAACTTGCCCGTGGTGTGGAACTGAGCGGCCCGGCGATGATCAACTCCACCAAACCCTATCCGATGCCGCTCTACATCAAGCTCAAATCAAAAGGTCAACGCCAGCTTGGCGGTTCGGTGTCGATATTGCATCTGGGCGGCGAATATGAACTGGAAGGATCGGCCGCCCCGACACTGCTGGGTGCGACGATCACGCTCAAAAGCACAAAAAACATCAAACATTCAGGCACCGGCCTGTTGGGAAGAGGGCGGGATTTCAATCTCGATTTGATGTGGGTCGACGGCAAACCCCAAATCACCGGCAAACAATCCGGATTCCAAGGGGCAACGGTGGAACTCTCGCCCGTGGACACGGATCGTCTGGCGGCGGATCAGGCGCAGATGCAAAGCCTGTTGGAAAAAGGAGTTACGTTCGCCAAGGTCAATCTGGGCGACACCAGCCGCCCGTTTCAGGTGGACCTGAAACTGGATGACAACGGAAAAATCACCGGCACCTTCAGCGGCGACACCCAAAACCCCGCACAAGGCGCGGAGGTGTCAGGCGAGATGTCGCAATCGGATGGCTTTGTCTTTCTCAAACTCCAAAAATCCCCCGGCACCGATGCCCGCAATCGCCCCACGCCGGCCGCGACATACTGGCTGTGGGCAATGAACGACGGCGAACAAATGAACCTCGGCGGCTATCTCATCCCCGCCGGCCGCAACCCGCCAACACCCGATGCGGTGCTGATGAGCGAAGCGGCCAAATAAATGAACGTTTAACAATTCAGACAACCCAATTGTGCCTTGGCTGTTTTGACGGATGAACCCGATTCGCATATCCTCATCGTGACCGCTTGGAGAGGTGGCGGAGCGGTTGAACGCGCCGGTTTCGAAAACCGGTCTGCCCGCAAGGGTAGCGGGAGTTCGAATCTCCCCCTCTCCGTTGACGCAAAGTCCAGAATCCCCATTTGCTACTGAACGCCGGGGGCCAATAGCCGATCCGACCGAAACACAACCCCCTCATCGGGTGTCCAACACCAGACGCTGTTGGCCGGCAGGTCAAAACCATCCGGTTCGTGCCAACGCCCTTTTTCAATCGGATCGCCAAAACGCACCGTTGCCTTCATCGGATGGGTCCACAGGTTCATCAAAAATAACATCATCCGAGTTCCATCCGTCCGCAGCATGGTCCAGACATTTGGATTGTCGCATTCGATCAGAGGATTCCCGCCGGATTGCAGCAGAACCTGATTCAACGCCCTTTCATGTTCACGGCGGGATTGACGCCAATGGCATCCCAGCACGGCCGCACTGCCACCGCCCGCGGTGCGAAGGCGAATCCCTATCGCGGTGGGTTCCTGCTGGGTTTGTGCGATCACCTGCGCATCGGTCGGCCGATGGGTGAACTCAAACATCCCACCATTGATAAACACGCCATCCACATCTCCAATCGTCGCCAGCGGAGCGCCCCGCGTACAGCTCCTTTGCTCGATTCCACCCAGAAAATCACGCAAAATCCCGCACTGGCGATAATTCTCATCCAGCGTCGGCACAACCGGAGAAATGATGAGATTCCCACCCGCCTGCAAAAAGGCCACCAGTTGTTGCTGCTCATGCGCCGACATCACCGTTGAACCGGCCACCAGCAGTGGCAGATCGGTTCGCTCCAATATCTCTGAACCGGCCAAATCCACCCATTGTGGCGACCAATGCGCACACAATCCCGTCAACAACAACCCCTTGCGCATGAAACTCCAAGACTCACCCGGCGGCATCAGCATATTGCGATCCACCGCCAGCTTGCGCGGATGCCGCGACTGATCCAGCGAATATCCGATCCGACAATCGGCCGCCTGCCAGGCGCCGGCCAGCCAACTGTATCGATCCAGAAACTCGTTAAACCCTTTCATCGACTCAAATAACGCGCGGGTCTCACCTTCGGGCGATACCGGAGCGCCATAGTCATACACATTCGCGGTTGTCCCCGCATCCGGCGGGTTTTTCCCGCCGGCAAAGACGTAATAATTCAATCCCTTCATCCCCACCGCCAGGTTCAACGCATACGCACATGCGGCATCATTGGGCAATATCGGCGGCCAATCGGACAAGCTTCCCGATGGCATCTCAAACACCGTCGGCACAAATCCATACCCGCGCAGCAACTCCATCGACATCAAACACTTGCTGGCATACTTGGGTGATGGGCTGTTCTGATCCCAATCCAAATCCAGATTGTAATAATGATCCGCACCCAGCAACAACCGGCCGCGATTCTGTTCCACCGTCTCGCGAAAATAGCCGGTCATGTATGGACTGGCACAATTGTGAACCAGCGGAACGCTGATCCCACCCTCTTTCATCCACCCAATCAACGTCTGAGCGTATTTTGCCACCTGACCAAAATAAAACGCTCGATAATCCATCACCCGCCGCAGGTCCGCCATACTTTTGGCTTCCGATTCCGCCATTGGCAACACCCCGGTCGCCGAATCGGCTCGCAACCCATATGCCTCGTTGATCCCCGACAGATCACCATATTTTCCCAGCAAATAGGCAGGCCATTCGCCCCCCTCCCGTCCGATTCCGGTGACATCCGGGTGATAATCCCAGCTCCCAAGCCATTCGTGAACGCCCATCAATTCGTTGTCGATTTGCGCCGCCACCACCGCCCCGCCCCGATCCACCTGATGAGCCGCCAGAACCGGCAAAATCCGCTCATACCACCGCTTGGCCAACGTCAAAAAATCAGGATGCAGATACGAAACCGAAACAAACATCCCATTGGCCCACACCAGCGGCGACCCATCGATCCGCCGTGCGTTGATCTGCGGATGATTGGTCAACAACCATCGCGGCAGGCCGGCGTTGAGCAACTCGCTGTATTGATACGGCCCCGGCCGAACCACCGCCCAGAGGTCCAAATCCCGGCAAATTTCCAAAAACCGTCCCACATCCAGCGCCGGCTCATCGAGCACAAACCGACCTTCCTCCGGTTCGTGCAACAGCCAGGGGACATAGGTGCAGACACAATTGGCGCCCGCCTTCTTCAGCAATTTCAGCCGATGCGCCCACTGCTCCGGCGGAAGGCGAAAATAATGAACCTCACCCCCCACCAGAAACATCCGCTTCCCATCCCGCAGATAACTGGTTGAATCAAATTGCAATGGAAGCATGAATTAGCCCTGATATTTCACGTTTGTAATGGATCTGTCTTTGGCGCGTCGGCCTTACTTCCTGTCGTGTCCGCAGTTAAATCAAAAATGGAACACGCACTGTAGCAAGGCCATCACATGACAGAGTGTATCTCACGACCCATCGTCTTTTCCAGCTTGTCGCGTCGTCTGATCGTGGCCCACGCGGATCGCTGGATTTCCATCGCCATTCAATTTCTCATACAATGCCGCTTCTGATTTTTTCGCAGGAGCCTTATGCGTCATGTGATTTCCGCCCTTGTGATGAACGAACCGGGTGTTTTGGCCAATGTCGCCGGCATGTTCGCGGCGCGCGGGTTCAACATCGATTCGCTGGTGGTCGGCCGCACCGAGACACCCGACTTGTCGCGCATGACCATCGTCGTCACCGCCGATGAAAACACCTTTGAACAGGTCCGCAAACAGCTTGGAAAGCTCGTCCCCGTCGTCAAGGTTCGAGATTTCAAGGATACCGCCTACGTCGAGCGCGAAATGGTCTTGATCACCATCAGCGTCGGCCCGGAAAAACGCAACGAAGTGATCGACATCGTCCGCCTGTTCCGCGGCAAGGTCGTCGATGTCGCCCGCCAAAGTCTCATCGTCGAACTGGCCGGCACCGAAGACAAAATCGAAGCACTGATCGAACTGTTGCGACCCTACGGCATCCGCGAACTGGCCCGCACCGGCGCCATCGCCATGGCCCGTGGCACACAAAACGCCAAGGATGACGCCGCCTCCAACCCCGGCCCAAAATCGCGCAAACGCTCCCTCAACGCGCCCCACGCCCAAGCACTCCCCCCAAGCTGAGGCTTCATCAAAATGCCTCAGATCAACTGAATATCCTTCACGTTCAGTTCAACGCTGGATCGCCCGTTGTATTCGTTGATCGTCGGCTCCACCGCAAGGTCCACCCGTCGGCCCGCCGTCAGTTGGTCCATCAGGTCGCCCGCGCCAAAGGCGATTCCCTTCATCATCGCATCTCCTTGTTTGACCAGCAGTTGCAGATGATCCCCGGTTTTCCCCACCCGTCTGGCCGGCCGGGCCATTTCAACCCCACGGCAGCATAAAATCGGGCGCCGATTGCCATTGCCAAATGGTTCCAGCCGTTTGAGATCATTCACCAATCCGACATTCACCTGTGACAATTCCATCTGACACTCAATCGCCAGTTCCGGGACAAGCAATTGCGGGTCCAAGCTGGCCCGAGCATGTTCCTCAAACGCCTCCTGAAATTCCTCAAACCGGCTGCTTTGCACCTTCAACCCCGCCGCCATTTCATGCCCGCCATAGGTTTCAAGGCAATCATGGCATGATTCCAGTGCCCGCAACAGATGAAACCCCGCGATCGATCGTCCGCTCCCCTGGCCGTGACCGTTGGTCATCGCCACCATGATTGTCGGCCGATTAAATCGCTCCACCAGCCGGGATGCGACAATTCCGATCACCCCCGGATGCCAATCAGCACTCCCCAACACAATGGATCGTCGTTCGTTCGGGTCTCGCCCCTGCGACTGGATTTGCCCCAGCGCCTCTTCCAATATCTTTCGTTCGATCTGCTGCCGCAGACGGTTTTGTTTTTCCAGATATTGTGCGATCTCCAGCGACTTGGCCTGATCCGCATCGGTCAGCATCCGCACCGCAAGCCTTGCGTGTCCCATTCGCCCGCACGCATTAAGCCGAGGCGCCAGCAGAAAACCGACATGATAACTGTCCAGCTTCTGATCGGTCAGATTGGCCGATTCGATCAATGCCTGCACGCCGATCAAATTGCTTTGCTTAAGCCCACCCAATCCATAATGGGCCAGAATGCGGTTTTCCCCCACCAGCGGAACCACATCCGCGATGGTTCCCAACGCCGCCAGCGCCGTCGCCTCCAGCAAAAACGCCCGAAAGGCATCATCCACCTTCGCGGCGCCGTTCATCGCCTGACCAATCCCCCACGCCAGCTTGAACGCCACCCCCGCCCCGCACAGATAAGGATTTTGATATTTCGACCCACTCAGCCTCGGATGCACGATGCTATGGCAGACCGGAAGATCCGCCACCCGGTTCCCCTGATCATCGACATGTTCATGCAAATCGTGGTGATCGGTGATGATCAGATCCACCCCTCGTTCGGCCGCCACACCGGCCGGCCCCGTGGCCGTGACGCCGCAATCGACCGTGACGATCAACCCCGCCCCCTGATCGCAAATCTGCGCAATCGCCTCGGCGTTCAGGCCGTATCCTTCCTCGATGCGGTGGGGGATGTAATAGCTCGGCTTTCCCCCCAGCGTTCGGATCGCGTGCCACAAAATGGAGGTGGCGGTGATCCCATCGACATCATAATCGCCATAAATGACGATCGACTGTCCATCGCGGATCGCCTTGGCGATTCGTTCGGCCGCGATCTGCAGGTTTGGCAAACTGGCCGGCTCATGCAACGACTTGAGCGACGGCCGCAAAAAACTCTGACAGCTCTCCACATCCATCAGGCCGTGATTCAACAGAATCTGCGCCAACAATGGCGATGTGTTCAACCGATCCGCCAGCCCTCTGGCGGCCTCGGCATCCACCTGCGGCATGTTCCAACGCTTGGGGGTGTGCATCCGTGCTTCTTTGAACAATCCACCGGCAGCTTAACGCCACGCCCAAAGCTCAACAACCGCAAGATCGCCATTTTGCGCTGTCGATTGGGCGCGTAAAAAAGGTGCCGTGGACCTCTCGGTTTTCCACGGCACCCAGGGAAGGAGGATCGTACGAAAATCATACGCACGATTTGCCGTGAAGGTTCGTTAAAGGACGATAATTCGCACGCAAAATTTGCGCCAAAACATGCGAAAAAATTCACATACTCACGCAACTATTTTGTACAACGGAAGTTACGCGGATGAGCCTGCATCAAATCGCACCCGTTGTGGGTGGGTGTAAATATTCATCCGGCGATCGCGCAAAAAACCGATGAGCGTCTGGCCGCTCTGTTGGGCAAACTCGGCCGCCAGCGTCGATGGGGCCGATACGGCCGCCAATATCGGAATCCCCCCGGCCAATGATTTTTGCAAAATCTCAAACGACAACCGACCACTCACCAGCAAAATCGCATCCTTCAACGGCAGCTCCCCCCGCAACAGTCAATACCACAGCACCTTGTCCACCGCATTGTGTCGTCCGATGTCTTCGCGCAACACGATCAACTGCCCGTCCGCATCAAACAACACGGCCGCGTGCAAACCCCCCGTGCGCCGAAAATCCGCCTGCGCCCGCTCCATCCGCTCGGGCAATTTCAATAGAACCGGCGCCTCCACCTCGATGGTCGATTCCAAATGCGGAAACTGTCGTCGAACGGTGTCGATGGAGGATTTGCCGCACAACCCGCACGATGAGGAAGCGAATGTATGGCGGGTGTACTGTTCAAAATCCACCACCACCCCCGGCCCCAACACCACATTGATGACATGCCCCT
>JADLBV010000145.1 GCA_020847545.1 Phycisphaerales bacterium | reverse complement strand
GTTGATCATCTGGCGCTTCATCGGGATCGCCAGGAACACGCCCATCAGGCCGGTGCAGAGCGTGAAGATGACGACCACCCACCAAGGGGTCACGTCGATGGTCGCGATGTCCGCCGCGGTCTTGCCCTCGGGGATCTCCTCGAGCAGCACCAGCGCTCCGAACATCGTGGCGATGGTCGAGCCGGTCGAATAGCCTGCCGCCGACGCCGTCGACGCCATGCAGGCGTTTTCGAGCACCGACATCTGGCTCAAGTGCCCGCCGGACGTGAACCGCACGAAGTTCCAGATCACGAAAGACAGCACGCACGCGGTGATGGCGATGCCGAACGACCAGCCGATGCTGAGCGTCGTGTACAGGTTCGCCGCCGACATGGCCATCCCGAGGAAGCCGCCCATCAGGACCGCGCGCCAGGTCAACTGCGGCATCCGGTCCCCCTGGTACACGTGCTTGTACCAGTGGAGGTCCTTCTGCTCCGCCGTCGCGTTCTCCGGCAACACCGGCACCCCCGGCCCGAAGGGAGAAACTGCGCCGGATTCGTTCGAAGCGGGGGAGCCGGACGGAGCGCTCATCAGGACCAGCCTTTCGCGTACACAGCCAAACGGTGACCACGCGGCGACTCCCGCGTGTCCCGTCGCCGACGGTAAAGGAACCGTGAACGTCCTTCAACACCTCGATGTCCGCGTCTGGGTCCTTGTCGTGGTCCGTTGATCCTCGCTTTTTGCAGCAAGTGAAACGGTTTACTAGCCGACCGCCCCACGCTACCATCCCCTCCTCGTTCGATCTCCCCCATGTTCGGCCCAACCCCGGTCACGACCCGTCCTTTCCGCGCCGTCGCGACCGCCGCGGCCGTCCTCGGCATCGCCCTGACCACCCTCGAAACCGTTGCCGCGCAGCCCGCGCCCGCGCTCGACCCCGCCACCGTCCCCGCCAACCGGACCTCCACCATGGGCCAGAAGTTCAACCCCGTCGCCGATCCTCACTCAGTCGTTACCGTCGGCAACACCCGCCTGACGGTCATCAGCAAGCGAATCCTCCGCGTGGAGTGGTCTCCCGATGGCG